>JBQCEL010000174.1:0-2690 GCA_051960255.1 Rhizobiaceae bacterium | reverse complement strand
AATCCGGTTTCCATGCCCGAGTGATCGACGAAATGTTTTGCCTCGCGCGTGAATTCGTAAAGGCCCGCGCCCGACGTCGGCAGGGTGATGACGGATTGCTGCATGCGCCTTTCCAGAAAGAACCGCTTCGATCGAACCGCCGTTGCCGAATGTCGGCGAATGTCATTCGGCGGCAGGCCCAACACGCTACCATAGAGCTTCATGCCAAGTTGAATAGACGCACATGACGTTCATCGAAAGATAAGCGGTAGCTTCCCGAATTCGTTACCGGGGAACGCAACGGAAAGCTGCCCGGCCGCGTTGTTGGCGACGGCGTCGATTGTGAAGGGACTTCATGAAGCGCAAGAGCGACCGGGTACGGCTCCCCCTCCGTCTCGTTATCCTGGTATCCATTTTCCTGTTGGCTGGCTTGAACGAGGCGCTCGCCGCATCGGGAGGGGCAGGGGGGGCGGCCTCCGGCATAGGCGGCTCCCGGGAGGGCATTTTCGTTGCCGAAATCATCCTGCTGCTCATCGTCGGGCGCGGTCTCGGCGAGTTAATGGAGCGCATCGGCCAGCCCGCGGTCATGGGCCAACTGATCGGCGGTATCCTGCTCGGTCCCTCGCTCTTCGGCTGGCTGTGGCCCTCGGCGCAACATCTCGTCTTCCCCAGCAATCCCGAGCAAAAGAGCATGATCGACGCGGTCTCGCAACTCGGCATCCTGCTCCTCCTGCTCCTGACCGGCATGGAAACCGATCTCAGGCTGGTGCGCCGCGTCGGCGCCGCCTGCTTCTCGATCTCCGCGGCGGGCATCGCGGTGCCCTTCGTCTGCGGCTTCGCGCTGGCGCAATTCCTGCCCGATTCCCTCCTTCCTGAACCGTCGGAGCGCGTCGTGGCCGGTCTCTTCCTCGGCACGGCGCTTTCCATTTCCTCGGTGAAGATCGTCGCCATCATCATCCGCGAGATGGGCTTCATGCGCCGCGATCTCGGCCAGATCATCGTCTCCTCCGCGATCATCGAGGATACGGTGGGCTGGCTCATCATGGCCATCACCTTCGGCATCGCCACCCATGGCAGGCTGGAAATCGTCCCGCTCGCCTTGACGGTCGTCGAGGTGGCGGCCTTCATGGCGTTCAGCCTGACGCTCGGCCGGCGCATCGTGTTCGAACTGATCCGCTGGGCCAACGACACGCTGAAGAGCGAGTTCGCCGTCATCACCGTCATCCTCGTCATCATGGGCGTGATGGCGATGACGACGAATCTGATCGGTGTCCACACGGTGCTCGGCGCCTTCGTCGCCGGCATCCTCGTTGGTGAATCGCCGATCCTTTCCGACCATATCGAGGCGCAACTGCGCGGCATCATCACAGGGCTCTTCATGCCGGTCTTCTTCGGCGTGGCCGGCCTTTCGGCAAACCTCACCGTGCTTGCCGATCCGACGCTCGCCTTGCTCACCGCCAGTCTCGTGCTGATCGCCAGCGTTGGCAAATTCGCCGGCGCCTTCATCGGCGGCGAAATCGCCGGCATGCACCGCAAGGAGGCCACCGCCGTCGGCTGCGCCATGAACGCGCGCGGCTCGACCGAGGTCATCGTCGCCTCGATCGGCCTGTCGATGAACATCCTTTCCCACAATCTCTTCACCATGATCGTGACGATGGCGGTGCTGACGACGCTCGCCATGCCGCCCATGCTGCGCTGGGCGCTGAGACGCCTGCCCATGGGCGACGAGGAGAAGGAGCGCGTCGAGCGCGAAACGCTCGACGAACGCGGTTTCGTCTCGCAATTGGAACGTCTCCTGCTCGCGGTGGACGACAGCGCCACCGGCAGGCTGACCGCCTATCTGGCGGGCCTGATCGGCGGTTCGAGCGGCATGCCGACGACGGTGCTCCGGCTGGAAAAGGACGACGGGGAAGCCGAAAAGTCGAAAGGCGAGGAACGGCATCTCGCTGCTGTGAAGAAAGGGGCCAAGGCGGGCGCCAGCGCCGTCGAGAAGGCCGAAAAAACCTCAGTCGACAAGGTCCGTCTCACCGCGCGCACCGAGTCGGGGGAGCCGGGCGAAAGCATCGCCGAGGAAGCGCGCAAGGGCTACGATCTGCTTCTTGCCGGCATCGGCCGCGCGCTGACGCCCAAAGGCGCGTTCACACGGCGGCTGAACGACATCACGCGCGGCTTCGACGGTCCGCTTTGTCTGGTCGTCAAGGGCGGAAAGGCGGAGAAACTTCCGGTCCTTGCGCCGGGCGCGACCATTCTCGTGCCGGTCAACGGAACCGAAGTCGCGCGCCGCGCGGCCGATCTGGCGTTCGCCATCGCGCGGCCGCAGCGGGCTCGCGTCAAGGCGCTCTATGTATCGCCACGGGCCAGGAATGCGGGCACGCGCATATCGCTTTCGCACAGGCGCGAGGAAGCCGCGCTGAAGGACGTGGTCAATCTTGCCGACCGCTATGGCGTGCCGATCAAAACGGCCATGCGGACACACGGCGCTCCCGCCGACGCCATCATCCGCGAGGCTGCGAAAGGCGCCGCGCTCGTCGTGATGGGCGTGTCGAAGCGGTCCGGCGACGACCTCTTCTTCGGAGAAACGGCGGGCGCTGTCCTTGCCGGGTGCGCTTCCCCGATCGTGCTGGTGGCGGGCGAGCGCGTGCGCCGTGACGATGCGGCCCGGGAGGCCGAGCGCTCGGGCAAGTCCGACAGCGCCGCGAAGAAGGAGACGA
>JBQCEL010000173.1:0-2638 GCA_051960255.1 Rhizobiaceae bacterium | reverse complement strand
ACCTTCATGGCGGCGCTGGCGGTGCGCTTGCCGTTGCGGGTCTGGAGCATCCACAGCTTGCCCTGCTCGATGGTGAATTCGAGGTCCTGCATGTCGCGGTAATGGCTTTCGAGCTTCCGGCAAATCTCGACGAAGCCCTGATAGGCTTCGGGCATCAGCTTTTCGAGCGACGGCTTGTCGGAGCCGGCGGCGATGCGCGCCGCCTCGGTGATGTTCTGCGGCGTGCGGATGCCGGCGACCACGTCCTCGCCCTGTGCGTTGACGAGGAATTCGCCATAAAGCGTCTTTTCACCGGTGGATGGATTGCGGGTGAAGGCGACGCCCGTCGCCGAATTGTTCCCCATATTGCCGAACACCATGGCCTGCACGTTGACCGCCGTGCCCCAGCTTTCGGGGATGTCGTGCAGGCGGCGATAGGTGATGGCGCGCTGGTTCATCCAGCTCGAAAAGACCGCGCCGATCGCGCCCCAGAGCTGTTCCTTCGGGTCCTGCGGGAACGGGTTTCCAAGCTCCTCGTCAATGCGTTCCTTGTAAAGGGCGATGACATGCTTCCACTCGGCGGCGGAAAGTTCGGTGTCGAGCTCGTGGCCGCGCCGCGCCTTTTCGCTCTCGAGGATTTCCTCGAAGAGTTCGTGATCCAGCCCCAGCACCACGTTGGAATACATCTGGATGAAGCGGCGATAGCTGTCATAGGCGAAGCGCGCATCGCCGGATTCACGCGCCAGCGCCTCCACCGTCTCGTCGTTCAGGCCGAGATTGAGCACCGTATCCATCATGCCCGGCATGGAGGCGCGGGCGCCGGAACGGACCGAAACCAGAAGCAGGTTTTCGCGATCGCCGAAACGGCGCTTGGCAATAAGGGCGATATGGTCGAGCGCCTTCTCCACTTCGGCGGAAAGCGTATCCGGGTATTTCCGGCCGTTCTCAAAATACCAGTTGCAGGCTTCGGTGGTGATGGTGAAACCGGGCGGCACCGGCAAGCCCAGGCTGCACATCTCAGCGAGGTTCGCCCCCTTGCCGCCGAGCAGGTTCCTGTCTCCGGCGCGCCCTTCGGCCTTGCCGTCGCCGAAGGTGTAGACCCATTTGGTCATCCGTTCCTCTCCTGGAAATCTGTTTCGGGCAGAGACCCCCGGATGGACGAGCGATAGGGGGCAGCCCCGACAAACGCAAGAAGGGGGCCGGATGGTTCCGTCCATCCAATCGATTTTAATCGGCAGCCGACCATGCGCTTGCGGGTGCCGTTGCAATATAATAGAACATATGGTGAACAGTGAGGTGGTGATGAAACAGGACGGAAAACTCGATTATCTCGAACTGCCCGCAACCGAGATCAGCTCGCTTCGCGCATGGCCTCCGCCGTCTGGAGATCGACGGAGACGAGTTGGCTGACGCCCTGCTCTCCCATGGTGACGCCAAAGAGGCGGTCCATGCGCGCCATGGTGATCGGATTGTGGGTGATGATGACGAAGCGCGTTTCGGTCGTCTTCGCCATTTCCTCCATCAAATTGCAGTAGCGTTCGACATTGTGATCGTCGAGCGGCGCGTCCACCTCGTCGAGAACGCAGATCGGCGCCGGATTGGTGAGGAAGACGGCGAAGATCAGCGCCATCGCCGTCAGCGCCTGCTCGCCGCCGGAAAGGAGCATCATGGTCTGCGGTTTCTTGCCGGGCGGACGGGCGAGGATCTCAAGGCCCGCCTCCAGAGGGTCCTCGGATTCGATCAGTTGCAATTCCGCCGTTCCGCCACCGAAAAGATGGGTGAACAGGCGCTGGAAATGGCCGTTGACGACATCGAAGGCGGAGAGCAGCCTTTCGCGGCCTTCGCGGTTCAGATTCTGAATCGCCTGACGCAGCTTGCGGATCGCCTCGATGATGTCCTCGCGCTCCGAGACGATCGTTTCGAGGCGGTCGGAGAGTTCCTTCTGCTCTTCCTCGGCGCGCAAATTCACCGCGCCCAGCCGCTCGCGCTCGATCCTGAGCTTCTCCACCCGCTTTTCGATATCGCCCATATCGGGCAGCGGATCATCGGGTCCGAGGCCGGTATGGCGGATAACGAGATGCGGGGGCGTGTTCAGCGTTTCCTGGATACGCGCCTCCGTTTCGCGGCGGCGCTCGTCGGCCGCCATCAGCCGCTCCTCGGCGCGGGCGCGGGCCTCGCGCGATTCGGCCAGCGCCTGGATCGACGCGGTCGCGGATTTGTCGAGCTCGGCCTGCTTGTTCTCGGCTTCCTGCAAGCGGTCGGCCGCCGCCTTGCGCGCGGTTTCGGCTTGTTGGATTTCGGACAGGAGCCTGCGCCGGCGCTGATCGATCTCATCGGGCGTATCGGCAAGCTTTTCCCGTTCCGCCGCCGCCTCGGCGCGGCGCTCGGCCAGCAATGCGATCTGGCGATCGGCATTCTCGGCGCGGGAGAGCCAGTTCGCCCGTTCGCCGGCAATCGCGGAAAGGCGGCGCTGGCGCATCTCGGTTTCGCGTTTCAGCCCGTCATGCGCCGCCCTCGTCTCCGCCAGTTCCGCCCGTCCGCCGGCAACGAGCGCGGTCATGCTTTCGATTTTCGATTGCAACGCCGTCAAATCGGGGCATTCGGCAAGAGCTTTTTCCGCCTGTACGAGCGCAATTGCCGCTTCCTCGCGGCTTTCCGC
>JBQCEL010000172.1:0-3156 GCA_051960255.1 Rhizobiaceae bacterium | reverse complement strand
TCCACGACCATGAACATGATCGCCGGCATGGAGGAGCCGACCAGCGGCCGCATCCTTTTCGACGGACGCGACATGGCGGGCGTGCCGATGGGGCGGCGCGGCGTCGGCTTCGTCTTCCAGAACTACGCCATCTTCACCCATATGACGGTGCGCGAGAACCTGTCCTACGGCCCAAGGATGCATGGCGCGCCGAAGGCCGAGATCGACAAGCGTGTCACAGCCATCGCCGGACTGCTGCAACTCGACGGCCTGCTCGACCGCAAGGCCGACCGGCTCTCCGTCAATATCCTGCAGCGCGTCGCGATCGGCCGTTCGGCGATCATGGAACCGGCGATCTTCCTTCTCGACGAGCCGCTCTCCAATGTCGATGCCGCTTTCCGCGCGGTCATGCGGTCCGAATTGAAGCATTTGCAGCGTCAGTTCCGGCAGACGATGGTCTATGTCACGCATGACCAGCTGGAAGCGATGACAATGGCGGACCGCATCGCCGTCATGGACCATGGCGTGCTGCAACAGGTGGGCTCGCCTCTTGAGGTCTATAACAATCCCGCGAACGTTTTCGTGGCGCGCTTCATCGGCTCGCCGGGCATGAACATCCTGAAGGGCCGGCCGGCCGAGAGCGATGGCGGGCTGGTGATCGATCTCGGTCCGCTCGGCGTCACGCCGGCATTGCCGGCCGAACTCGCCGCGGCGCTGCGCCGACATGATGGAGATGTCCTCTATGGCTTTCGTCCGGAACAGGCCAGCCTTGTCCGCGAGGGAAGGGGTCTTTCCATGGCCGTGACATTCGTCGAACGCATCGGCGCGCGCACCATCCTCCATCTCGGCGAGGGGGAGGGGGCGGTGAAGGTGGTGACGGACAACGATGCCCGCGTGACTGTCGGCGAGACCTTGATCGTTATCCCGGACATGGGGTCGGTCCGAATCTTCGACGCCGCGACCGGCCTGGCGATCGGAGGACGGTGAGATGGCCGATATCGTCTTCCGCAATGTCACCAAGCGCTACGGCAATATCGTCGCGGTCGAGAGCGCATCCTTCTCGGTCGACGACAATGAGTTCTTCTGTTTCTTCGGGCCGCCTTTGTCGGGCAAATCGACGATCCTGCGCCTGATCCTCGGGCTCGAAACGTGCGATTCCGGCGAGATCCTGATCGGTGGTCGTCCCGTGAACACGCTGTCGCCCGCCGAGCGCAATGTCGCCATGGTGTTCCAGAACCTCGCGCTCTTCCCGCATATGAGCGCCCGCGACAATGTCCGCTTTCCGCTGGTGGAGCGCAAGTTGCCGGCGCCCGAGATCGAGAAGCGGCTCAACGAGGTTTCGGCGAAGCTCCACATCAGCCACATCCTTCACAAGTCGCCGGCCCAGCTTTCCGGCGGCGAGCGCCAACGTGTCGCCATCGCCCGCGCGCTGGTGCGCGATCCCGCCGCCTATCTGATGGACGATCCGATCTCGGCGCTCGATGCCAGGCTGCGCGAGGAGACGCGCGTCGAGTTGAAGCGCATCCAGCGCGAACTCGGCAAGACGCTGGTCTATGTCACGCATGACCAGGAAGAGGCGATGTCCGTCGCCGACCGCATGGCCATACTGGAAAAGGGCCAGATCCGGCAGATCGGCACGCCGGAGGACATCTATGATGCTCCCGCCAGCGTCTATGTCGCGAAGCTGCTGGGCTCGCCGGTGATGAACATCCTCGCCTCGACGAGGGATGGCGGCGTCACGGCGGCCGCCGAGGGTGCCATACGCATCGCCGGTTCCGTTCCCGCCGGCGAAGCGGCCGAAATCGGCGTGCGGCCCGAGGACATCAAGGTCCACCCCTGGACGGAGGAAAGCGAAGGCAGGCCGGCGAAGGTCTTCGAGGTCGAGCCGCTCGGCGGCCACACCGTCGTGACGCTCGATGCCGGGCAATCCCGCTTCAGGGCGCTCTTGCGCGGCCAGCCCGACATCAGGACGGAGGCGCTTGTCGCGGTGTCGTGCGAGCCCGCGCGCGTCCACTATTTCAGCGCCGCCGGAAGAGCATTGGCGCGGGGAGCGGCGCCGGCATGAATATGGAGGAGAAGAAAATGGCTGACGCCAAGGGGTTCGAACCCGACGTCAAGGTCCGGACGAGGGACTATAGGATCGGCTGCATCGGCGCCGGCATGATCATGGCCGAATGCCACCTCGCCGCCTACAAGGAAGCCGGCTTCCCCGTCGTCGCGATTGCCTCGCGCACCAAGGCCAATGCGGAGAAGGTGGCGAAGCGCTGGGAGATCCCGAAGGTGCATGACACGCCCGAGGCGCTGATCGAGGACGAAAACGTCGACATCGTCGATCTCGCCTTCCCACCGGACCAGCAGCCGGACCTCATCCGCCATGCGCTGAAGCAGAGGCATATCAAGGCGATCCTGGCGCAGAAGCCGCTGGCGCTTTCCCTCGAAGAGGCGATCAAATTGCGCGACGAGGCTGCGCGCGCCGGCAAGATCCTCTCCGTCAACCAGAACATGCGCTACGACCAGTCGATGCGCGTCTTGAAGCAGATCATCGAGAGCGGCGCTCTCGGCGACATCGTCTTCGCACAGATCGACATGCACGCTATCCCGCACTGGCAGACCTTCCTGCAAGGCTATGACCGACTGACGCTCGCAAATATGAGCGTTCACCACCTCGACGTGCTGCGATTCCTGTTCGGCGATCCCGACGAGATCACCACGCTGACGCGCAAGGACCCGCGCACCAAGTTCGAGCATTCCGACGGCATCACCGTGTCGACGCTGCGGTTCCCATCGGGCGTGCTCGCAGTGTCGCTCGAGGACGTTTGGTCCGGCCCGCGCCAGGAGGGCTACAAGGACGACCAGCACATCAACTGGCGCGTCGACGGCACCAAGGGCGTCGCCAAGGGCACGATCGGCTGGCCGACCGGTGCCGCCTCGACGCTGACCTACGCTTCGACCGAGACGACGGGCGGCGAATGGGTGAGCCCGAGCTGGGAGACGATGTGGTTCCCGCATGCCTTCATCGGCGTCATGGAGCAGCTGCAGCACGCCGTGAAGACCGGCACGCCGCCGGCGCTGTCAGTCGCCGACAACGTCAAGACCATGGCGCTGGTCGAGGCGGGCTATCGCTCGATGGCATCGGGCCGCACGGTCAGGCTCTCCGAGATCCCGATCACCTGAACA
>JBQCEL010000171.1:0-11602 GCA_051960255.1 Rhizobiaceae bacterium | reverse complement strand
TCACGGGTAAGGATCGGAAGCTCAAGAACACTTGCCTGGGCGCCGATAAAAAAATCAGGCAAGACACTCGTTCTGGTTCCTCCAGACAAGCGGTAGCGACCGAAGGTCTTTCCGGCGAGGAATAAGGACGCGCGCGGAAACTCGACAAGTTCGAGTCCTATGCCATCGACGAATGTGTCCAGTGCTTCGATTTGAGCATAACGGCCCGAGAGTTCCGCATAAATAACTGCGTTTATGAAGATGCGTCCACCGGCAGACGCAGCGTCGAGAGCGGCAATAGACCATTGCAGCCAAATGGGGTCGCGTGTAACCACATCCAGCAACACATTCGTATCGACGAGCGTCAATCATCACCCCGCGTCAGGGCCATGATTTCGTCGGTGCTCAGGCCAGGGCCTGCATGGCCAATGAATTTGGCAAAGCGGCTTGGCGGTCGCTTCTCATCATCGGCACGCTTCAGGACGATTTCACCGTTGACGCCAGCTCTGAACTCTACCTTGGTTCCGGGCTTGAGACCCAGCAGATCGCGAACGGATTTAGGAATCGTCACCTGGCCCTTCGTTGTAACGGTCGTACTCATATCACCCTCGGTAATGACGTCTTTTTCAAAGGTATTACCGAGGTTGCCTTGAATCAAGATAAAGCCGCCCTTTACCCCAAATAGGGATACAGCGGGAATCGCTCCGTCAGCGCCACCACCTTCTCCTTTACGGCGGCTTCAACCTTGGCGTTGCCTTCGTCGGAATTGGCCACCTTCAACCCATCCAGCACTTCGGCGATCATGTGGCCGATCGTGCGGAACTCGTCCTCGCCAAAACCGCGCGTCGTGCCGGCCGGCGTGCCGAGGCGGACGCCCGAAGTGACGAAGGGCTTCTCCGGATCGAAGGGAATGCCGTTCTTGTTGCAGGTGATGTTCGCCCGCCCGAGCGCGGCCTCGGCGCGCTTGCCCGTCGCGTTCTTGGGCCTCAGATCGACCAGCATCAGATGGTTATCGGTACCGTCCGAGACGATGTCGAGGCCCGTCTCCTTGAGCGAAGCGGCCAGCGCCTTGGCATTGGCGACGACATTTTGCGCATACGTCTTGAACTCCGGCTTCAATGCCTCGCCCAGCGCCACCGCCTTGGCGGCGATGACGTGCATCAGCGGCCCACCCTGGAGACCGGGGAAAACGGCCGAATTGATCTTCTTGGCGATCTCCTCGTCATTGCTGAGGATCATGCCGCCGCGCGGCCCACGCAAGGATTTGTGGGTCGTGGTGGTGACGGCATGCGCATGCGGGATCGGTGACGGGTGCACGCCGCCGGCGACGAGACCGGCGATGTGGGCCATATCTACCATGAGATAGGCGCCGACAGCGTCGGCGATTTCGCGGAAGCGCTTCCAGTCCCAGATACGCGAATAGGCCGTGCCGCCGGCGAGGATGAGCTTCGGCTTGTGCTCATGCGCCAGCCTTTCGACCGCCTCCATGTCGAGCAGTTGGTCGTCGCGGCGCACACCATAGGAGACGACGTTGAACCACTTGCCCGACATATTGACGGGCGAACCGTGGGTCAGATGGCCGCCGGAATTGAGGTCGAGGCCCATGAAGGTGTCGCCCGGCTTCAACAGCGCCAGGAACACGGCCTGGTTCATCTGACTGCCGGAATTCGGCTGCACATTGGCGAAATTGCAGGAGAAGAGTTCCTTCGCCCGATCAATCGCCAATTGCTCGGCGACATCGACGAACTGACACCCGCCATAATAGCGCTTGCCGGGATAGCCCTCGGCATATTTGTTGGTCATGATCGAGCCCTGCGCCTCAAGGACGGCGCGGGAAACGATGTTCTCCGACGCGATCAGCTCGATTTCATGACGCTGACGGCCGAGTTCGTTGCGGATGGAGCCGAAAATATCCGGATCGGCATCGGCCAGACTGCGGTTGAAGAAAACGTCCAACTGGCTGGAAGCGGCATGTGCTATCGCCATGGCGGTCAATCCCTCGATCGAAGAAACGATGCAGCCGCGCTTAGCACGGCGGCCTCCGCCGCGTCACGCCAGAAACGAAGGCCGGCGACGCGAATGCGCCAAAAGCGGAGAACCGAGCCGGGGCAATGCGCTCTTGTCTCGACAACGGTTCGGGCCAGAAACAGTCATTTTCCCGCTCCAATCCGGGGATAGGCTTTGCAGCGGGAGTGGAGAAATCAAGATGGCCGTCGGACATGCGATTGTCCTGTTGTGGGTTCTGTTCGCCCTCTCCTGGGCGGCGGCGGCCTTCTGGGCGGACCGCACAGAGAAATCCGCCGGTTTTTCGGCCGAGTTCCCCTACAGGTCCATCCTTGTCGTCGGCGCGGTTCTCTTCTTCATTCCGGCGCATGGCTACAATGGCTGGCTGAGAATCTGGTATCCGGGACTTGCGCTTGCATGGATATGCGTCGCTCTCATCGCCATCGGTTTCCTGTTCGCCTGGTGGGCAAGACTCCATCTCGGCCGCCTCTGGTCTGGCTACATCACCCGAAAGAGCGAGCACCGCATCGTCGATACCGGCCCCTACGGGCTGGTCCGCCATCCGATCTATACGGGCCTGTTGCTCGCCGTGATCGCGACGATGATCGCCAAGGGAACCGTGCCCGCCATCATTGGCGCGACGTTGATCGTCATCGGCATCTTCATGAAGGCGCGGCTGGAAGAGCAATTTTTGAGGGCGCAACTCGGATCGGCGTCCTATGACGCCTACAAGGTTCGCGTACCCATGCTCGTCCCGTTCATGTAGCAAGCCGACAAACAGAAAACGGGAAGACGCGAACGCCATCCCGTTTCAAATACATCTTTGCGAAGGCCAACTGTTACTGCGCGCTTGACACCTGCAATTCGCCGATACCGTCCCGGCCGTAAATGTCGTTGCGGAACTGCACCACGCCGTCGCCCGTCGACCAGGCGTCGATATAGGTGAAATAGACCGGCACGGGCTTGACCAGTTCGACCGGCGTCGAGATGCCGCTCTTGATCGTCTGGTCCAGACGCTGGCGCGTCCAGCCGCCATTGTCGCGCAGCAGCCAGAGCACGAGGTCGTGCACGTTCTGCACACGCACGCAGCCCGACGAATCGAAACGCATCAATTGCGAGAACAGGCTTTGCTCCGGCGTGTCATGCATATAGACGCCGTCGGGGCTCGGGAAGTTGATCTTCACCGACGCCATGGCGTTGATCTTGCCCGGATCCTGCCGGAACTGGTATTTCGCCGCCTCGTCGGTTGTCCAGTCGATGGTCGCCGGATCGACCTCCTTGCCGTCCGGTCCGAGAATATGGATGTTGTTGTCGGCGAGATATTTCGGATCCTTGCGGACGATCGGGATAATGTCTTTCTTGATGATAGACACCGGCACATGCCAGTAGGGATTGACGATGATCTCGTTGATCTTGGAATTGACCAACGGCGTCTGGCGCGAAACCCTGCCGACGATTGCATTATGCCGCGAGACGACCCTACCGTTCTCCACCGCCTCGACCTGCATGGCCGGCACGTTGACCACGACGTAGCGGTCGCCGAGAAAACCGGACATCGAACGCAGCCTGACAAGATTGATCTGCAATTGCTGCAAGCGGACAGCGGCGGAAACGTTGAGCGCCGCATATGTGTATTTGCCGGTGACGCCATCCGGCGGCAGCCCATGGCGCAACTGGAAACGCTTCAGCGCGGCATCGACATAGCTGTCGAAGGCTTCGGAAATTCCAGCGCTTTGCGGCAGGTCGCCGGAAATCATCAGCCGCTTGCGCAACGTCACGACTTCTGGGTCCGTTACGCCAAGCTGCAGCTTCTTGGTCGCGGGAACCTGCGGCCAGCCGCCCTGGTTCACCAGGTTCTGATATTGCTGGATGGCAAGCTCCACGAAATTCACCGTTTCGGGGCTGAAGATCGGCAGGTCGGTGGCGATCTTCGGCCTGCCGCCCGCCACCGCATCGAAACCGCTCGTCCAGGTCCCTCGCCGCGGCGAATTCAGAATTTCCTGAACCGCATCGTCCGCAAATGCAGACGTGGCGAAGGCGGAGGCGGCAAAGGCGCCCGCCGCGGTAAGGAAGAGACGACGATTGGGATGCATGATCTTTCCCGACACGTTGATATCCTTGAAGGGCTCCGATGAGCCGGCCCAGTCTAGGGCGTCCCTGTTAACAAGATGTCAACCATGACAGCTTGCGGCACGCGAAGCGTTCCCGAAGCCAATACGCAGGGCGTATTCGCGCTTCGAGCGGCGTCCTTGCGGGTCACATCCGAATATGGCGTGAATTAGGCCTTTGACAGACACGTCCCCGTGAAAGGCGCGCAAATGCGTCGAAACCGGCCCGCAATGAGCCGGTTCCGGTTCATTTACGACAAGCGTGGCAGGGCGGCAACAGTGTGCCGCCGCTTCTCACGCGTTCCTGCCGCTCACATCCGATATGCAATCGTATCGTTCCAGAAACGGTCGAGGCGCTGCAGAACCCGGTTCATCTGCTGGAACTCTTCCGAGTTGATACCGCCCACCTGCTCGATCGACCCGACATGGCGCTCATAAAGGCCGGCCACGACCTCCGCCACGTCCTGGCCCTTCGGGGTCAGGCTGATGCGGACCGAGCGGCGATCGATCCGCGACCGCTGATGGTTGATGAAGCCGAGTTCGACGAGCTTCTTCAGATTGTAGGAGACATTCGAGCCGAGATAGTAGCCACGCGAGCGCAGTTCGCCCGCCGTCAGCTCGGCATTGCCGATATTGAAGAGCAAGAGCGCCTGGATCGCGTTGATGTCGCTGCGTCCATTGCGGTCGAACTCATCCTTGATGACGTCGAGCAGGCGGCGATGCAGCCGCTCGACCAGCTGGAGGGATTCAAGGTAAAGCGACCGAATAGCCTCGCGCCGCTCGTCCTTAACTTCAACGTTCTTTGCCGTCTGTCGGGTATTGATCATTGTATCTGCCTCTCGTCTAACGCCTGGTGGCTTTTGTTTTCTTGCTCACCTTGGAGGCCACCTTATCGAATACACCTAAAATTCGACTTAAACGCCAGCCTTAACGGAAGCTTTATTGAAGCGAGACGCCAGGATACTTAATGGCGGATTAAGCGGGTTTTCGGCTTTGAAAGTAAATCAGCAACCTGAGCGCAATGTAGATCAGCGCGACGAGGAAATGGGCCGCGACGATCGGATAGCGCTGGCCGAAAAGCGCGGGAAGTCCGGCATACATGGTGCTTTCGATCACCGCGCAGAAAAACCAGATGACCGGGCCCCAGGAGGCCAGCATCCAAAGGCCGATCGCGGCGAAGGGAAAGAGGACCGCGAGCGTCGCGGCCGCGACCTGCCACTGCACCGGCATGAGATCGAAGCGCCAGAGCGAACCGGGATAAAAGCCGATCAGCCGGACCCAATAAAGAACGCCGAAGAAAAGGCAGTAGACCGCCACGACACGCAAGAACCCGGCGAACGCCATCTCGGCGGCTGTCGGCCTGAGGATGCGTGGTTCCTTCGCCATCAGAAAGTCAGTTCCGCATCGCCGAGCGTCTCGAAATAATGGGCGATGTCCTCCGGCCTCACCGCGTCGATTGTCCCTGGCCGCCAAGCCGGCTTGCCATCCTTCTCGATGAGGACGGCGCGGATGCCTTCATAGAAATCGTGACCTTCCAACATACGGTTGAGAATGCGAAATTCCATTCGCATGCAGTCCTGCATCGACAGCCCCGCGCCGGATGAGAGCTGGCGGAAGGTGACGGCCAGGCTCGTCGGAGAACGCGAACGCATCGTCGCGATCGTGCCTTCGGCGAATTGATCGTCGCGGGCCGCTGCATCAAGGCTGGCGACAATGGCCGGCAGGTCGGGCCTGGAAAAATGCTCCGCGATCTTCGCCAGCGTCACCTCGTCGGTTTCGCGTCGAGGAGCGGCGGAAAAGGCTTTCAGCGCCGTGTCCGGATCACCTTTGGCGGCAATTTCGGCAATGATGTTGTCTATCGCACCAGATGGAGCGGCATGGGTTGCGATGCCCGCCCCGAGCGCGTCGCCATATTTGATGCGCGCGCCCGTCAGCGCGAGATAGTAGCCATAATGGCCCGGTAGGCCCGGCAGCAGGTGGCTGCCGCCAACGTCCGGGAAAAAGCCGATGCCGACTTCGGGCATGGCAAGCAGCGCCTTTTCCGTCATCACCCGATGCGAGCCATGGCAGGAGACGCCGACGCCACCGCCCATGACAATGCCATCGATCAAGGCGATATAGGGCTTCGGGTAGCTCTCGATCCGGGTATTGAGCCGATATTCGTCGGCGAAGAACTGCACCGCCGATTCGCCTTTCCGGCGCGCCTCGTAGACGCGCGCTATATCGCCGCCTGCGCAAAACGCCCGACCCTCGCCGAGAATAAGGACCGCCGCGACGCCGCTGTCCTCCTCCCACGCCTCCAGCGCCCGAGCCATGGCCTGAACCATTGGAAGGGAAAGAGCGTTGAGCGCCTTCGGCCGCGTCAGGGTGATGACCCCGGCGGCTCCCCGCCGTTCGAACCGGATGTCTTCGCCGCCGCCAAAATCCATAAGGAATCCCTTCATCGTCCCTTCGAGTGCTAAGCATCGACAGCGGAGGCGTCAATGGTCGGCCGGCCCCAGGCTCGTTGTCGCAAAAGACGAGGTGGATTGCGAAAGGGCCCGCCATCGCGCACCATGCGTTGTGAGAAAAAACGCGGTTGGAGCGGGAAGCCTATGCTGCGCCTTGGGATTTTCCTCTGCTGGGTGCTTCTCGCGTCGGTCGCGGGGATGAGCGGCGCCACGGCGGATGATGGCGTGGCCGCGCTTTACCAAGCCAAGGCGATCGTCACCGGCACCGGGGAAGTGAACCGGCAGATCGGCTTCGGCCTTTGTCTGAAGCAGGTTCTGGTGAAGGTTTCCGGGGACCAGCAGGTGCTCTCCGCGCCTGCTCTTCCACCGCTCCTGTCCAAGGCGGGAACTTTCGTCTCGTCCTTTCACTATCACGATCGCATGGCGGGTATTCCGATCCATGACGAACAAGGCACCCATGACCGCCCGCAGGATCTCACATGCATCTACAAGCCCGAGACGATCGACGCTCTTCTTGACTCTCTTGACCTGAAGCCGTGGCTGGGAAAGCGGCCGAGGCTGGTGATTTTTCTGTCGGTCCGGCATGGGGAGAAAACCTTCTTGCTTACGAATACCGGCAAGCAAGGGTTCTACATGCGGGATTCATTCCATGCGGCGGCAGTCCCCTTGGCGATGTCGATCCTTTTCCCTGACGCCGCCGCCATCCGGGCGGCTCACATCGACGCCGACAATCTCCGCCGCGCCGGCCTGGCCGCGCTCGATGCGCTCGCAGCCGCCAACGGTGGCGACCGGGCGCTCGCCGGAACGATCGTCTGGAGCGACAAGGATCTTGGCTGGATCGCTGAATGGCGCCTCGACAGCCCGTCGGGGATGGCTATATGGCGTGTGAAGGGCGTCAGCTTCGATGAGGCGTTTCGCAACGCCATTCGTGGCGCGGCCCAGTTGCTATCCGGCCACGGCGCTCCGGACTAATGGAGGATTTCGGCTGCGACGGCTGAACGCATCGCGTCGCGTTGGTGATATCCGGCCCAGCATGATAGAAACGCTCCAAACTGGAGGCAGACGCATCATGAACAAGTTCAGCCCTGAAAAACCGGCGAGCAGCAGGAGCGTCGACGAGATTACCGGAGGGCGCAGGCTGCGCCGCATGCGCAAGGCGGACTGGTCGCGCAGGCTCGTGCGCGAGAACCACCTGACCGTCGACGATTTGATCTGGCCGATCTTCATCATCGCGGGCGAGAACCGGCGCGAGCCGATCGAGGCGATGCCCGGCGCCTTTCGGCTTTCCGTTGACCAGGCGGTAAAGGAAGCGGAGCGCGCCGCCAGGCTCGGCATTCCGGCGCTGGCGACATTCCCCCATGTGGAAATGGCCCGTCGCGACCAGACCGGCTCGCATATCCTCGATCCGGACAACATCATCAATCGCGCGACGCGCGCCATCAAGGACGCCGTGCCGGAGATCGGAATCATTACCGATGCGGCTCTCGATCCGTTCACCGACCATGGCCATGACGGCATCCTGCGCGACGGCATCATCGTCAATGACGAGAGCGTGGCGCAGGTGACAGCCGCCGCCGTGCTCCAGGCTGCCGCGGGCGCCGACATCATCGCGCCGTCCGACATGATGGACGGGCGCATCGGCGCGATCCGCTCCGCTCTCGACGAGAACGGTTTCCAGGACGTGGCGATCATGTCCTACGCGACGAAGTTCGCCTCTGCCTTTTATGGTCCCTATCGCGATGCGATCGGCACCAAAGGCGTTCTGAAGGGCGACAAGAACACCTATTACATCGACCACGCCAATACGAACGAGGCGGTGCGCGAGGCTGAGCAGGATCTCGCCGAAGGGGCCGACATGCTCATGGTCAAGCCCGGCCTGCCCTATCTCGACATCATCCATCGCCTGAAAGAGACATTCCAGGCGCCGACCTTCGCCTATCAGGTGTCGGGCGAATATGCGATGATCAAGGCGGCGGCCGCGAATGGCTGGATTGACGGCGAGCGCGTCATGTTCGAGAGCCTTATGGCCTTCAAGCGCGCCGGCTGCGACGGCATCCTGACCTATTTCGCGCCGGAAGTGGCGGAAAAACTCAAAGCCGGGTGAGCGATCACGGCAACCGGCCGAAGTTGATGACATCCGACCGGATCCTCATCGCCGCTGCGGGACTTTGCGGCGCAGCTGGCGTCGCCTTGTCGGCGGCCGCGGCCCATATGGGCGGCGCGCATCTCGGCACGGCGGCGTCCTTCCTGCTGGCGCATGCTCCGGCGATCCTGGCAATCGGGCTTCTCGGCAACGCCCGGACATTGCGTCTCGCCGGCTATATCCTGCTGATCGGCGTCGTCCTGTTCTCGGGCGATCTCACAAGCCTCGACCTGTTAGGGCACAGGCCGTTTCCCTACGCCGCGCCGATCGGCGGGACGCTGACGATCATCGGCTGGCTCGTGGTAGCTGCCTCGGCGCTCTTCCGTTCCAAACAACGCGCATAGTTACGCCGTCTTCGCCGCCATGCGGCGGATGAAGGCAATCACCTTTTCCGGCTCGGCATATTGCGGCATATGCCCCACGCCTTCCGCCAGTTCGAGTTCCAGTCCCGAAATGCGGCCGACCATGCCAAGACCGTGGACTTCATGGTCCGTCACCCGATCGGCCGTGCCGAACAGGATGCCGACCGGAATGGCGATTTCGCCATAGCGCGTTTCGAGTTCCGGGCCGTCGCGCCGCGCATCGACGAAGTCGGTCGACGTTCCGTAGAAATGGCTCGGCCTGAGGCCAAGATAGCCTCCGCCTTCCGTCATGTAGTCGGCCGGCGCCTTTTGCGGGGCGAAGATGAAGGCCAATGTCTGCGTCGCGTATTTGCGCGCCATCGGAACCGCGACCGTCCAGGCCGTAAGCCAACGGCGCAACGGCGAGCGGATATAGAGGGGCTCGAATCCCGGCGGCACCTTGCCGGAGGTTTGCGTGTGCGGCGATAGAAGCGCGAGGCCGGAAATCGAATCGGGATGGAGGATCGCGGTGGCGAGCGCAATCGCCCCGCCGAGCGAATGGCCGACCAGTAGCGGCCGCTCGAGCTTCAGCGTCTCGATAAAGCGTCGGATCACCGTCGCCTGCTCTGTCAGCGTGCCTCCGGCCCCCCGAGCGCGGCGGGAATAGCCGGAGCCCGGCCGGTCGAGCGCGATCAGCCGGAAGCCATCCGGAAAGTGATGGAAAAGCGGCTGCCGGAACTGGTGAAGTTGCGCGCCGAGGCCATGGATGAAGAGAATGGGCTGCCCTTCTCCCTCATCGATGTAATGGATGCGATTGCCGTCTATAGCGACCATCTTGCCGGATCGGGGCACGCGCCGTTCCGCATCCAGCGCAATGCGCTTCGTCGCCAGCGCGAGGAAAAGAAACGCGATCAGAGCGGCGATAAGGATCGCCACGATAATGCCGATGATGGCGATGAGGATTTCCATGGAAGCCGCCTGCCCAGCCGAGTAGAGGCTACCATAGACGCCGCCCCCACCGCTGCAAGGCAGGACTTCCACGAATGAAAAAGGCGGCACGACGGCCGCCTTTCACATCCAATAAATCGAGAGATCACCCCTTGAGCTTCGCCGCGATCTCGGCGAGCCGCTTGCCCTGGAATCTCGCGCCTTCAAGCTCCTGTGCCGAAGGCTGACGCGAACCGTCGCTGTCGGCCGTCGTCGTCATGCCGTAGGGCGAGCCTCCCCGCACCACGTCGTTGCCCGACTGGCCTTGATAGGCGTAGGAGAGCGGCACGATGAGCATGCCGTGATGCTGGAGCGAGTGCTGAGCGGAGACGACCGCCAGTTCCGCGCCGCCATGCTGGGTCGCGGTCGACACCATGACGGTGGCGGGTTTATTGATAAGCGCGCCCTTGACCCAGAGAGGGCCGGTCTGGTCGAGGAAGTTCTTCATCTGCGCGGCCATCATGCCGTAACGGGTGGCGAAGGCGAGGATGAGGCCGTCATAATCCGCCAGTTCGAGCGGATCGGCGATCGGCGCGTCATGCTCCTTGTAGTGGGCGGCCTTGGCCACCGCCTCGGGCACGAGTTCGGGCACGCGCTTAACCGTCACCTCGGCGCCGGTCTCCCGCGCGCCTTCGGCCGCCGATCTGGCCATCTGCTCCGAATGGCCCCAACTCGAATAAAAAAGCACCAGAATTTTCGTCATTATGGTCTCCGAATCTTGCGACAAAAGCTATTGCCGAATTCCGTTTTAGCCACCCCCGCTTCGCGCGGAAGCGCGGGAATGGGCGACAGATCGTTCACAATGCCGTGTGATTACGGAATCAGCATCGGCTGCAGCGGCAAAAAATCAGATGATCTCCGCCATTCCCGACACGAGCGGCTGGAGGCGGACTTCCGCGATGTCCTCGCGTTCGAAACGGCTGCCGACCTTGGAGAGCCGGACGAGCACCTGAGCGCCCTCCGCCGGACCGATCGGCGCAACCATGACGCCGCCGGTCGAAAGCATGTCGACGAAAGCGCGCGGATAAGCATCGAACGCCGCCCAGACGATAATGCGGTCGAACGGCCCATCGGCCGGCATGCCCTTCGAGCCGTCGGCGTGCCGCACGACCACATTCGAAAGAGAAAGGGCTTCGAGCCGCTGGGTCGCCAGGCCGGCAAGCGTCCTGAAGCGCTCGACGCTCAGGATGCGCCCTGCCATCCTGCCGAGGACCGCGGACGTGAACCCCGAACCGGCGCCGATTTCCAGCACGCGCTGGCCTGGAGCGGGATCGAGCGCCGCAAGCGCTCGCGCCTGAAGATCGATGCCCTCCAGCGCTTCGCCGCATTCGATCGGGATCATGCCCACGGACCAGACGGCATGCTGCCACTGCGCCGGAACGAAGCTGCGCCTCGGCGTTGCTTCTACGGCCGCGAAGAGGTCCCTGTTGTTGATGCCGAGCGCGCGCATGCGCAGCAGGAAGGACGCAAATCCTTCCCTTTCATCCGGCATTGAATTCATGCAATCACCGCCTCCAGACTGGAAAGGGTGGCATAATCGGTCAGATCGAGTTTCAGCGGCGTTACCGAAATCAGATTTTCTTTCAATGC
>JBQCEL010000170.1:0-23167 GCA_051960255.1 Rhizobiaceae bacterium | reverse complement strand
GAACCTTCCAGACGGAAGCCGTGAAATCTTGGGACCGAAATTTTACCAGAAGTTGTATACACAGCTGGGAAAATGGCTTCACGAACCTACCCGCGCCGAAAAAGGTCAACGTGATCCAACCGAATTTGCTGAAGCCCTATACGTCAAAATCAAAAAGATTGAGGCCAGTTTATGGGCGCATGTCGTACAGTCCGAAGAGTTTTCAATTATCGTCAATTACGGAAATATTAACGATAAGAAAGTCGATGTATTCTTTAATTATTTTTATCAGTAAAAATACACTTTCTTCCTCTTGCTGATAGAGGTCAAACTCCCGCCATCGCCGCCCGGATCACCCGTCCAAGCCTGGCGATGCCTTCCTTCGCGGCCTTTTCGTTGGCGAGCGAGAAGCTGAGGCGGATGGTGTTGGCGCCGCCGCCATCGGCGTGGAACGCCTTGCCGGGCACGAAGGCGACGCGTTCGGTTTTGACCGCGCGTTCGAGGAGCGCCGCGCCGTCGAGCCCTTCAGGCAGCGTCACCCAGATGAACATGCCGCCTTCGGGCTTCGTCCAGCTGACGCCTTCGGGCATCTCTTTCTCCAGCGCCTCCAGCACCCAGTCGCGCCGCTTGCGATAGTTGTCGCGCAGCATCGCCGTGTGCGGTTCGTAGCAGGCTTCGGCGACGCGGTGGATGGCGATCTGGTTGATCGACGGGCTGTGCAGGTCGGACGCCTGCTTCATCAGCACGAGCTTCGAGATCACCGGCTTGGCGGCGCAGGCCCAGCCGACGCGCAGGCCGGGCGACAGCGTCTTGGAAAAGGTGCCGCAATAGATCGTGCGGGTCTGGTCGATGCCGCCGGAGCGCTCGCAATCGATCGCGAGGATGGGCGGCACGGCTTCGCCGTCATAGCGCAGCGCCTGATAGGCGGAATCCTCGACCAACGGGATGTCGAGTTCGGCGCAGAGGTCGAGCATGCGCTCGCGCGCCGCGCGGTCGAGGGTCTCGCCGGAGGGATTGGAGAAATCGGGCGTCAGATAGGCCATGCCGACCCGGCCGCCCGCGGCTTCCGCCGCCTCGCGATAGGAAGACGGCGTCCGATTGCCGCCTTCGGGAACGAGCTGGTCGTAGCGCGGCTCATAGGCCGAAAAGGCCTGCAGCGCGCCGAGATAGGTCGGCCGCGTCACCAGCGCCGTGTCGCCGGGCGAGAGGAAGAGCTTGCCGAGATAATCGAGCGCCTGCTGCGAGCCCGATGTGATGACGATATTGTCCGCGCCGCAGGGCACGCCGAGCCCCGCCATGTGCTTCGCCACCCACTGGCGAAGCGGCAGATAGCCTTCGCTGACGGAATATTGCAGCGCCGCGCCGGCTTCGTCGCCGGTGAGAAGTTCGCCATAGGCCTTGGCGAAGGCTTCCGATGGGAACAGCTTCGCGTCGGGAATGCCGCCGGCAAAGGAGATGATATCCGGCTGGTCGAGCAGCTTCAGAAGCTCGCGGATCTCCGATGCCTGCATGCGGTTCGCACGCCGCGCATATCGGTCGGGCCAGGATTGCATGAAAGATTCCTCTAAAACACAAGCTTGGACTAAGCGCGATGTCCGATCCATGTCAATCTCGCTGACCTATTCACGGATTGGGACAGGCGATTACTTTGGCTTCCGCCACATTTTGCCCGCATGTCCGAAGGCATGGCCTCACACCGTTCCGGCCAGATCATGAGCTCGCGACCTGGTCAGCTCGTTCTCTCGGATCACAATCGTCGCGTCCATGTCATTTTCGATTGCTCTACTCCCTTCGAGGGCGCAATGTTGGTTGCCGGCGGCGATTGACAGGGCGTCGTCGGCAGGGGGGCGCACGCGTCAATAATTATTGCCCTACCAATATTGGAGGACGTCATGGCTTCCACCACGCATTATCCGCAGTTTCTCAGGCCATCCGATTTGACGATGGTGAGGCGCGTCTTGCAGCAAATCTGCGTCGAAAAGGCGATAGCAGTTCCAAGCGCGGAAGCAGACACGCTCGCCGCCAGCCTGATACATGCGTTCCAGCATGGAGCGCGTGAAGAAAAGGGGCTTATCGAAGCAGTCGAGCAAATCCGGTTGCATTGAGCGATCGGCACGGCCGGGCGTAGCTCCCGGCGCGACCCGCGGACCCGAAGAAGAGCATGTGAACAAGGGAACCTAAAGGCCGCCCCGGAGTTCTTCACTCGCAAAATCCGGAGGCCTTGATGAGAGGATATTTCTTCCACCTTCGCGAAGGCGACAAACTGACGAAGGATAGCAAGGGTATCCTTCTGCCGCATCTCGAAGGCGCGATTGATGCCGCCAAGTTGCGTGCCCAATCCCTCGTGGACGACGCCGCGCGTTCAGGGCGGTCAATCTTGTGGGGAACCGAATATGAGGTGGAAGACGAAGACGGCCGCCTGGCGCTCGTCTTGCCTCTTTCCCATTTCGTCGAGGTCGCTCGGGCCGCCTGAAAACCGCATACGGCCGCCATCCCTGCCCGCTTGATGCCATGATTGGCCTTATCTCTGGCCCGTATCGACGGGACAGGGAAAAGATCGAGTGACGAATTGCCATATCAATGTCGCGGCACGCATTTTGGTGCTTGCCGCGTTTCTCGTACTTGCGGCCTGCGCGACCATGTTGCAACCCGGTCCCGGCGCCGGCGTCTCGAATGCAGCGGCTTCGGCAATCGCGAAAATCCGCAGCGAGAACGGCCTGTCGCCACTGAAACCGGACTCTCGACTCGAAAAGGCGGCCCTGCAGCAGGCGACCTATATGGCGCGGGCCGGCGAACTCACCCATACCACCGGCTGGGGCAGGGATTTCGCATCGCGCATGCGCAAGGCAGGCATCCATGGATTTCGTGAAGAGAACATCGCCTACGGCCATTTCGACATGGCCAAGGCGCTGGACGTCTGGATGCATTCCCCGCCGCATCGCAGGAATATGCTGAATCCAAAGGTCAGTCGCTTCGGCCTCGCCTATGTCGATGACGGCAAGGGTGATGATCGCCGCTACTGGGCGATTGTGCTCGACGACTGATCCTTGTTGACGGATTACTTTTTCCCGGTTTCGGAGGCCGCGATATAGCGCGCGACGAAATCATCCAGTTCCGGGCGCTCCAGATCGGAAATCGCCCAATAATCGAACCCATTACCGCGCCAGTTCACCATATTGTAGCCATCGGCTTCACGATCCGCGGGTTTTGACACCTCGGCCGCCGCCGGCTCGGCCACTACCGTGATCAGATGCTCGTTGTGGCGATAGACCAGCGTTGGGACGGCGTGGCCCTCGATCACATCGACCCGACCGCCGACAAGGACAAAGCCTTTGGCGGCAAGATCGGGCGCCGGCGGCGAGATGCCGATCCGGCCGTCAAGCCAGGGCTTTACCGTGTGACGGCTCGACGAGGCAATGTCGACCGGGCTTGCGGCAAGCAGGCTCCTCCGATGGCTGCTCGCCACGAGGTCGGCGAGGTCCTGGCTCGGGCCGCTCGCGCCGAGCCAGTAGCCGCCGCTGCCCGCCGCGAAAACAGCGACGAGGACGGATGCGGCAAGCGCGCGCCAATCCGCCTGCCAGCGAGAGGAAGCCCGCCGCGCGGATGCCGTAGCCCGGCCGGGCGCGAGGGCGGATTCGAGGCGGCCGAGGAAATCCGCATCGACTTCCGGACGTTCGAGCCGGCCAAGCGCATCGCGCGTCGCGACGATTGCGCCATAGTTTTTGCGCAGGATCGGCTCATCCGCGATGCGGCGTTCAAGCGCCGCGGCGGACGGCGCATCGAGTTCGCCGTCGGCAAGCGCGTTCAAGAGCAGAAAGTCCTCTTCCGGCAATGTGCGCGCTTCAGCCACGATGGTCCTCCGCGATCGAAGCGGCGAGCAGCAGGCGCGCACGGGAAAGGCGCGACATCACGGTGCCGATCGGGACAGCAAGCACATCAGCGATCTCGCTATAGCTCAAATCGTTGAATTCCCGTAATATGAGAACCTCTCGGAGTTGGACAGGCAAGGCAGTGACCGCCTCCCGAACGGCGGCCGCGTCCGCCTTGCGGATCAGTTCTGCTTCCGGCGTCTCGATCGATGTCTCGCAGAAGGCTGCATCGCCCGTTCCGGCAAGCCGTTCCATTTCGGTTCCATCGCCGGGCGTCAGCAGCCATTTCGGGCGGTTCTTCGCCATCCAGGTAAAGGCGGCGTTGCGCACGATCGCCAGCAGCCAGGCGCGGGGGCGGAGAATCGCGCCGCCCCCGATCGAAGCAAAAGCTTTGAGGCAGGCCTCCTGCACCACATCCTCCGCATCGTCGCGATTGCCGGTCAGCCAGCGCGCGAATGCCAGCGCATCATCAAGATGCGGCATGACAAGTTCCCGAAACCGGGCTGCCGGCTGATCCCCTGTCAAAGCGCTCACGCCTTTCCTCGCGTCGGGTAACGGACCGACATGAAGAGATCATTTGACGACGATTGTACCCTTCATGAACGGGTGGAGGCCACAGAAATAGGCGTATGTGCCCGGTTTGAGGAAGGTTTTGGCGAAGCTATCGCCGGTATCGAGCGCGTCCGAGCGGAAGCTGCCGTCCGCCGCGACGATCGTATGGACCATATCATCGGAATTGACGAACCGGACCGTCTCGCCGCTGGCGATCGTCGTCGTCCGCGGCTCGAAGGTGAAGTTGGAGATGCTCACATGCATCTCCTTTGACGATGCCGGCGTCATTAGTGGGAAAAGCAGCAAAAGCGCCGCTCCAAGAGTGGTCAGGGCAGTAATCGGATGGGTAGCGCGCATGGAAGATGTTCCTTCGGCTGTCTGCGTCAGACGTCGCGGGCAAGGCTGGTGTCGGTGATTGCGAGCCTTTCCTTCCCGACCGTGAAATCGACCGAGGTGAGGCCCAGCATCGAGCGCAACTGATCGGCAGGAACGATCATCGGCCCCGGCTTCTCAGCCGTGCCCGGCCTGGGCTGCGGAAAAGCAGTCGAGCGCGCTGTGTGAAAGGTCATGTTGCCTTCGACCTTCTGAACGATCTGATGGATGTGGCCATTGAGCACGGTCACGGAGCCGAAGCGCTTCAGCAGCGCGAGCGCCTGGGCCGCATCGTCCGTTCCCCAGCCCCATTTCGGATAAACCGCCCAAAGCGGGATATGGGCGAAGACGACGATGGGCGTCGAGGCGGAACGGCCTTCGAGGTCATTCTTCAGCCAGGCGAGCTGCTCGGCTCCGAGATTGCCAAGACCTCCGGCCTTGAGATCGACGACGTTCACCAGTCCGATGAAATGAACGCCGCCATGATCAAAGGAATGCCAGCCGGCGCCGAGCGTGCCCTTGCCGTAACGTGCGAGATAGGCCTTGCCCTGCCCCGGATCGATCAGATCGTGCTCTCCAGGAACATAACCGACATCGAGACCGGTGCTGCCGATGATCCGTGCGGCGTCGTCGAACTCGCCGTCCTTCGAGAGATGGGTAATATCGCCGGTGTGGATCATGAAGGCGGGCTTGACCGGAAGCGTCTTTACCTTGCCGATCGCCTCCGTCAGCGTATCGACGGCGGTCACTTCCTTTTCCTTGTCGAATCCGACATGGCTGTCGGAAATCTGCAGAAAGGTCATGCCGCCCTGCGAAACCTCGGCGGCTTCGGCGGCGTCGAGCAGGCTGAGCGATTTCGGGATTCCGCCAGAAACGGTCCATAGAACGCCGGTCCCGGCCCAGGCCATGCATTCGAGCGCGTGTCTGCGCGTTAGGCCTGCATTTTCTCTTTCCTTGCCCATGCTCGTTCTCCTTCCGAACGTGTTATCGTTCGAGAGGGAGACCGCGCCGGGAATAGATTTATTCCGCGGCTCCGTTCACGTCCTCGTGAGCGTAGGAGACGGGAACGACATTGGATCGTGCCGGAAGCCGGATCGACTTTCCGGCCCCACGCGGCGGGTATGGCTCGCGGCACGCCCCACCCGCCTCGCGTCGCTCGGCACCCTCCCCTTGCAGGGGAGGGAAAAAGGGGCACCGCCCTTTTCCTCCAGCTCGAGGCGGAGGTGGCCCGAAGGGCCGGAGGGGGTGAAAAGCCGGCATATGTCCCCGCGCGGCAGAGTGTCAGTGCGCGTCCGTCTTGCCGGAGAAGAACAGCTTCTCCCACTTCTTCTGCGCCTTGTAGCCTTCCCTGACGAAGGGAGTGAAAGGGGCGAGATTGAGAAGCGCGCTGTTGACGAGGCTTGCGGGGAAGCGCGTCGGCTTGACGAAATCGACGAACAGCACCACCCGCACCTCGTTCGAAAGGTTCCATGCCTCGTGGTCGTAGGCGTCGTCGAAGATGAGCACCTTGCCCTCGTCCCAATGGCAGATCTGATCGACGACGCGGATGGCGACCTTGTCGCGCTCCGCCGGCACTTTCAGGCCGAGATGCAGCCGCAGAACGCCGTTATAGGGGCCGCGATGCGCCGGCAGGTGCTTTCCCGGTTCAAAAATCGAGAACATGGCCGCCTTCAAGCCGGGGATCTTCTGCAGGATGCGCCAGGTTTCTGGGCAGGCCTTGACCCCACCCTCCGAGACTGTTCCGTAGCCGGTCAGCACGAATGTCTTCCAGTTGCGGTCGGTCGAGATGGTGCGGACATCCTCCAGTATTTCATGGAATCCCGGCAGATCGTCCTTGCGCGTCAGGACCTTGTCGAGTTCGGCACGGATGAGGCGCCACTCCTTCTCGATATCTGCCGCCCAGGGGAAAGTCGCCGTATCATGAACCGGAGGATTGCCGACCTTGGAATATTTGAGATTGAGGCGTTCGGCCCAATCGACGAGAGCCTTGCCGACCCGGAAGCCGAGTCCCGGTTTCTCCATGAAGTCATCGAGACCTTCGGTGCGGCCCTGATCAAGTTTGGGGGAAACGGCTTTCTGGTCCATAGCGCAATGCCCTGCTCGTATCGTGACGTGTGCGACCGTCGGTGCCGGGGCGTCACTGCGACTCCGCCGTCACGGACCTGCAACATGGGTTAGTCCTTCATGACGGCGTCGTGAAGAGGAATTCCGCCGCCATTTTGGCATGCGCTCTGAAATTTTAGCCGCCTGCCGAAAATGGCCGGCAGAGAAGGAGCGATCGCGCTTGATCAGTCAGCGAATACGGTGACGGTTCCATCGGCTTCGATCTTCGCCGCCACGACCTGAGAAGCGTTCGTGTTCTGCGCCTCAAGCTTGGCGCTCAAGGCAGGATTGGCGCGCACCGCCGATTGCAGGGCCTTGCGGTCCTTGCCACTGTCCTTCATTGCATTTGCCACCGTGCGCGCATCGTCCCCCTTGGCGATATCGCTGATACGAACGACACGGACACCCCTCACCTGCTTCATCGCACTTACCGCGGTTGCGCTGCTATGGGTTTGGGCAATAGCGGACAAGAGGCTGTTCATCGCGTCGTCGCGAGGGATGCTTCCCGTCTTTTCATTCTCCGGGGCAACGCCGCCCGTGTTCGGCGTCACGTCCGATTTCGGCATGGCAGCCGCGGGTTGTTTGGCTTCATGCTGGGTCGGCAGGTTCTGCGCCCCAACCGGGACGGAAATCGAAACCGTCAGGCAAAATGCGGCGAGCGCGATGGAAAGGGTCCGTTTCATCTGCCTCATCCTTCTTTCGTGCCCATGAAAGAACAGAATCGATGATGCTTTGGTTCCGAGCCTGCCCAGCGCGAAGATGCGGGATCGCGAAGCAGCGCGTCCGCCACCACAATCATATGCAACCTTGGATGGTATATTGGAGCGAGTAAAATACAATTAAAAGGCGAGAATATCGCTCACGCAGGCAATGGTGCCTGCACCTTCCGCTTCACGCGGTTTACCTCCCCCCTTCCGTCATAACCACCCCCATGGCGGAAGGGGTATTTGCGGAAGAAAGTGATGCGGATTCGGTGCGTCGGCGCTATCCTCTATCTCCTGATCGCCGGGCCTGCTTACGCTGAAACCGCCTCTTCCGAAGCCGCCGCGGAGATCGCAGCCGCGACCAAGGACGCCTCAGGATCGAGCGCCACGCAAGGCGCGATTTCGCTGGACGAGCATTTCACCACCAACGCTCTCGACAGCGACCTGGAATTCCCCGATTTCTACCAGGATTTGCGCGGCTCGCTTTTCCACACTTTCGCGCAGGACAAGGGCTACGTTCGACTTGGCGCCGCTTTTCAGGCGACGACCTATGACCGCATCAAGATCGAGAATGACCAGAGCCTCATCCTCCTGGCCGAAGCCTATCGGCATCTGACGGACCGGATCGAGCTGCGCGGCACGCTGACCTGGCGGATCGCTTCGATCGGCGACGATCTGCGCATCGGCGACCTCGCCATCGGAACGAGGACGCTCAGCAACGATTTCGGCGGCGCGCTGCAACTGGGCTTCGATCTCGGAAGCGGCAATGCGCTGATCCTCGAAGCAGGCGACACCGTGGAGCATTACGGCAAGGCGCGTTTTCAGCAGAACCTGATCGAACCGGCGAAGATCGAGCCAGACAGGAACAGACTGGCCCTCGGCGCCACATGGAGACATTCAGAGGGCAAATTGCGCTACGGACTTGCCGCGAGCGCCGCTTTCGTGGGCACTGAGAAAATCGGCGATCCTCCGATTGCCTATCCCCTCGCCAACACCGTGCTTCGCGGCGAGGTTCACTACCAGACCGGAGCCGGCACGACGCTGGAAGCGTCGCTCGGCGTGGCCACACTGAGAGGCGCACACGGCATTTATGAAGAGACACGACCGGTTTACAGCCTGCTTCTGAAGCAGGAGATCAAGGGCGGCATCGAATTGCGCGGATCGCTGGCGGGTTCCTACGACCTCCTCGACAGCGATGACCCTCTTGCAGGCTGGCGCCAGCGCCTCGAAGTCGAGGCCAAATTCCCGTTCAGCGATACCGTTGCATTCGGCGTTGGCGTTTTCCATCAGCGAGAAGATAATCTGCTCTTGAGGAACACGGTGCGCTCGAACGGCATCTATGTCGAGCTTGCGTATGATATGCGCAAGAATACGTCGCTTGCCGCGCGGGCGGATTTCAGCGAATGCAGGACGTCGGTGATCGACATCCGCAAGAAGACGCTGGATACCTTTCTGGGATTCCGGACGAAATTGTAAGCTCGAATCCGCGACAGGACAGAAGGCAGGAGGGATGGCCCCCCTCCTGCCCAGGGCATCATGGCCGCCGCCACATCTCAGTGGCGGTGGTGTCCGCCGTGCCCGGTCCCGCCACCATTGCGGTTGTTGTTGCCGCTGAGGATGCCGGAAACGCCGATACCGCTCAGCACCCCCGACAGGATGCCGTTGCCGCTCAGGATCGGCGATCCGTTAAGGACTGAAACGCCGTTGAGCAGCTTGACATTGCCGAGGCCGATGGACGGCGACAGGTTGAGAAGCCCGCTCGACACGCCATTGCCGTTTGCCATGGTGCGGTTGCCGAAATTCGATCCCCAGCCGCCGGCCTGAGCGGCGACGGTGGACAAGGAAACAGCGGCAGCAGCGATGGTGATGACAATCTTCTTCATGATGTATTCTCCCATTTCAGTGCAGTGTTCCTTCCGCTCGACGTTATTACCTCCGAGCAAAGGAGACTACTTATGAGGGAGAAATACAACCTATAATCGAAAGGATTCGTTAGCAATCCTTCTTTTATGGAAGTTAACCTCAATTCTTCAGGTTAATCGCTCCACTTTTCGATAAATTTTAAGATATCCATTTTCTGCATGTCCGGAATGGCCTCGAAAACCTTCTCCAGCGGCCAATCCCACCAGGCAAGTGCTTCCAGCCGGATGCTAATTTCAGGCGCGAAGCGCGGCCGAATAATCTTGGCCGGCGCACCGGCCAAGATCTGATAGGCATCGACATCGCGGGCCACCACCGCGTTGGCGCCGACAACCGCTCCGTTCCCTATCCTCACGCCGGGCAGCACAACGGCGCCGTGGCCGATCCAGACGTCATGGCCAATGATCACGCGCTTCCGCCGTCTTCGCTCGCGAAAGTCCTGGTCCACGCCGAGATAGCGGAAATATTCGTTCGGCCGGTAGGTGATCTTGTGCGTCGTCGCCCGTTCCAGCGGATGCTCCAGCGCATTGACGCGCGTATTGGCCGCGATCGAGCAGAACTTGCCGATCTCCGTATAGATCGCTTCGGCATTGCGCTCGAAATAGGAGAAATCGCCGACCGTGACTTCCCGCAGGATCGTACGCTCTCCGATTGCCGCATAGCGGCCGAGGCGGCAAGATTTAAGTTCCGCCGTCGGATGGATGCGCGGTTCGGAGTCCAGAAAACGAAGATCGGGCGAAGGGCTCATGCAAGCGGCTTATGCCAACCGGCTCCTTCGCACAACACACGTGAGTGCGGATTCGGAAGCCGGCAAATTCTTACTGGCCCGCCTTTTTCGCCGCCGCACCGTCCTTCTGATCCGCCTTGTCCGGGCTGCCCTTCGACCACACGACCTGCTGGCCATAGAGCGGTACGGTCGAGATCGACATCTTCGCCGAACCGTTCTGCACCTGCCGGGAATGGGCGAGATAGATCAGCGTGTTGTTGGCCTTGTCGTAGATGCGGTTCACCACCTGCTTCTTCCAGACGAGGCTGAGGCCCTGCTTGAACACCTCCTCGCCCTTTTCGGAAAGGTTGATGTCGCCGATGGTGATCGGCCCTGTCTGGCGGCAAGAAATGGCCGTGTTGGAGGGATCCTCGAACCAGTTGCCCTTATGCAACCGGTCGATGATGCTGCGGTCAAAATAGGCGATGTGACAGGTGACGCCATCCACCTTCGGATCCTTGATGGCATCCACGACGATGTCGTTGCCGATCCAGTCGACGCCGACCTTTCCCACTTGCTTGGGCTCGGCGTCCTTGGCGAGGGACGGCGCGACGGAGAGGGAAAGCAAAGCCGCGGCAAGAGCGACGCCGATCGTTTTCATGGGATTCCTCGATTAATCCTGGTCGCGGGAAAATTGGGGACGCGGCGGCAGGAATGCAACGGCTCTTGCGGCAACAAGGCGCCTTTGCCATATCCAGCATCGATTCTATGTTGTGGATTTACGGGAATGGAGGGCCCACGCTGCGCGGACGCCTCCGAAAACACGCCGGACAAGCCCCATGATGCGTTCAATTTCCGTCGCCATCCTCGCGCTGATGATCGCGGGAATAGGCTGGCTGACCTTCGACTGGTACGCGCAGCGCCATTCCGGCGAGGCTTTCGGCGCGCCCTTCCAACTGGTCGACCAATTTGACAAGCCGATCACCGAGGCCGCGTTCCGGGGCCATCCGAGCGCGCTTTTCTTCGGCTACACCCATTGTCCCGAAGTCTGCCCGACGACGCTTTTCGAGCTTGATGCATGGCTGAAGAAGCTCGGTCCCGAGGCAAAGGACGTCAAAGCCTATTTCATCACCATCGATCCGGAGCGCGACACGCCCAAGGTCATGGACCAGTATGTCAGCAATGTCTCGAAGCGTATCATCGGCATTTCCGGCGACCCGGCGAAGGTGGAAGCGATGGCGAAATCCTTCGGCATCTATTTCCGCAAGATTCCGGGCGACAACGCCGACGACTACACCATGGACCATACCGCCTCGATCCTGCTGCTCGACCGCAACGGCGCCTTTGTCGGCACGATCGCCTATGGCGAGGACGAGAAAGCGGCAATGGCCAAGCTGAAACGCCTGGAAGCCGGCGCCTGATCGGATACAAACGAATTGCCTCAGACCCGCTTTTATTTCGCCGCCGCCGGCGAAAATGCCCGTCGCGCCTACCGGGCACTCGAAAGCGCTTTCGAGGATGACGGTCTGCCGCTTGCCCTCATCGAACTCGATGAAAAGCGCGATTTGCACGAGATTTCAGTTTACGCCGAAGATGACCCGGATGCGATCGGCGAGAAGATCGCCGCGATATTGCAGCATGCTTTGCCTTCCGTCCCGCAGGTCGAACGCGAAATATTGCCTGACATCGATTGGGTGACAAAGTCTCTCGAAGGCCTCCAGCCCGTCCGAGCCGGTCGTTTCCTTATCCACGGATCACATGACCGCGCTAAAAAGCGCATCGGCGATATGGCAATAGAAATCGATGCCGGACAAGCCTTCGGCACCGGCCATCACGGCACGACGTCCGGCTGCCTCGACATGCTGGAAGCGGTCGTGCGGCGCGAAAGGCCGCGAAATGCGCTCGACCTCGGAACGGGAAGCGCCGTCCTGGCGATCGCGTTGGCCAAACGCGCGCGTATTCCCGTCCTCGCTACGGACATCGATCCGATTGCGACGAAAGTGGCGGCACAGAATGTCCGATTGAACGGCGTCGAGGCCTGGGTTGAAACCCGCTGCGCGGCAGGTTTTCACGATCCCTTGTTTGAAGCGCGCGGCCCCTTCGACCTTGTCGTGGCCAACATCCTCGCCCGGCCGCTGATGAAACTCGCGCCGTCAATGTCGCTCCACCTCTCGCCCGGAGGTTCGCTCATCCTCTCGGGCATTCTCGACCGCCAGCGCCGCGCCGTCATCGCCGCCTATGCGACGCAAGGGTTTCGTCACGTTTCAACCCTGCCGAGGCAGGGATGGGTGACGCTGCACATGAAGCGCTAACGCCACCCGGATTCCGTTCGCATCAAACGCGTCGCATGAAGTGCGCGATCAGCGAGATGATCAGCAGGATGAGGAAGATATAGAAGATGATATGCGCGATGCCGGCTGCTGCGCCGGCCACGCCGCCAAATCCAAGGGCGCCGGCAATCAGCGCTATGATGAAGAACACGAGTGCCCAATAAAGCATGTCAGCCTCTCCTATTGCATCCAACCGCAAAACAACGCCCCGGCCCTGATCTCGTTCCATTGCTACCCTTGCGGCATATTTCTTCCCTACGGCTATCGCCAAACGGAATTTCCCTTCCATTTTTACAAATTTGAATGCAGCCGGCCACGAAGCACGTTAGAAGTGCGTTGGAGCTAGGTGAAAAATGGACGCTCAGTTCAATCCTGACGAGGATAGCCTCAGGCTGGCGGCAATCGTGGAATCTTCCTTCGATGCCATCGTTTCAAAGGATCTGAACGGAATTGTCCGGACTTGGAACCGTGCTGCCGAACAGCTTTTCGGCTACCCGGCGGATGAGGCGGTCGGCCGCTCCATTCTCATGATCATCCCGCAAGACCGCCAGAGCGAGGAAATACGCATATTGCAGCGCATCCGCGCCGGCGAAAGGGTGGAGCCATTCGAGACGGTCCGCAAGCGCAAGGACGGCACGGATGTCCAGATCGAATTGACGATCTCCCCTATCAAGGACAGGAACGGCCGTATTATCGGGGCGTCGAAGATCGCGCGCGACATCACCTATCGCAAGGAGGTGGAGCGGCGGATCCGGCTTTTGATGAGAGAGGTCAACCACCGCGTAAAGAATCAATATGCGGTGATCTTGGCCATGATACGCGAAACCAACAAGCGGGCCTGCTCCGCCGGCGAGTTTGAAAATCAGATCCATGAAAGGATCATGGCGCTGTCGAGTTCACATGATCTTCTGGTCATGGCCGACTGGAAAGGCGCCACGCTATCGGAACTTATTGCGGCGCAGTTGAAGCCGTTTGACCAGGCGAATCGTGTGACCCTGTCCGGCCCTGCCCTGACGCTGTCGCCCAATGCGGTCCAGCATCTCGGCATCGCCTTCCACGAACTCGCGACAAACTCCGCCAAGCACGGCGCTCTCTTGCATATGCAAGGCACGATCAGCGTGGATTGGAGTATCGACGCCCACCCGGAAAAAGGCGAGATGTTCCAACTCGTATGGCGGGAAAACTGCGCGCTAGAAATCGCCCGGCCGACCCGGCGGGGCTTCGGCTCGGTCGTGCTGGAGCGCGTCGCGCCGATGGCCTTGAACGGGTCCGGCGCGCTGGAATACGGAAATGACGGCGTGACCTGGACGCTCCTCGCACCGATGGATCAGGTCGAGGCGAGGCTTACGAGCGGGATAGAAGAAACGATCCAACTGCTCTGACAGCGCGAGCGATGTCCAATCAGAAAAAGAAGGGCGATGCGCCGCGGGCCTCGCGCTCGAGCTCATGCCGCCGATAGCCATAGGCGCGCAAGGTCTCGTCGTCGAACCGAAGCAGCGCTGAACTGACATAGCGGTCGGCCTGTGCGCTGCGCGCCGCCACGACGGCCTCGAAAGCGTTGCGGAAGAAGCGTCCTCTTGCAGTCCTTGCCATATCGGCCTCCATGAGCCCGGCGTTCATTCTCGGGAAATAGGTAAGTTATACTGACCAATTGCACCATCGCTTTTTGTGCAATGCAGCATTTCGATTTTGCGCAGACGGGAAATCGCTGGGTTCACGTTGCAAGCGTGACGCCGGACAGCTACCGTCTGCCGCCTGTTTCGCTTCCGAGAGCCTCCCGATGTTCCAGTCCTTCGACGTCAAGACAGACCCCGCGCAGGGCCGGGAAAGGCTGCCGCGCCTGCGCCGATGGCTGATGGAACACAAACTGGACGGCTTTATTGTTCCCCGTGCCGACGAGCATCAGGGCGAATATGTGCCGGCCTGTTCGGAAAGACTGCGCTGGTTGACGGGCTTCACCGGCTCGGCGGGCGTGGCGATCGTGATGGCCGAAAAAGCCTTCCTGTTCGTGGACGGCCGTTACACGCTCCAGGCGCGCGAGCAGACGGATCAATCGCTCTTCACCATCGAAAGCCTGATCGACCTGCCGCCCGAGAGATGGCTGAGACTCCATCTCGCCAAGGGAATGCGGATCGGTTTCGACCCCTGGCTCCATACAATCGGCGAGGCGGAACGGCTTGCCGATTCGGCGAAAGAAAAAGGCGCGGAACTCGTCGCCCTCGACCAAAACCCGATCGACCTTCTGTGGAGCAACCGGCCCGAACCTCCGCTGGAGCCGGTGGAAATGCATCCGAAGGAATATGCCGGCGAACTGGCGAAGGAGAAGCTGAAGCGCCTGACGGATGCCGTCCGCGACAGCGGCGCGGCTTTCACGGTCCTGACCGACCCCTCCTCGGTTGCCTGGGCTTTCAATATCCGCGGCCATGACGTGCCGCATACGCCACTGGCGCTGGGCTTCGCCTTCATAGCAGCCGACAGCGCGCACCGCCTGTTCATGGACGAACGAAAGCTTTCCATCGAGGTAAAAGCCTATCTCACCCAGCGTGCCGATCTTTTTCCGCCGGAGAGGCTGGAAGCCGAGTTGATCGCATTGGCGAAATCCGGCGCTGCGATCGCGCTGGATCCAATGTTGGCGGCCGATCGCCTGCGGCAGCTGGTCGAGGAGAATGGCGGCAAAGTCATCGCGCTTTCCGACCCGGCAAAGCTCCCCCGCGCGACCAAGAACGAGGCCGAAATCGCCGGGACGAAGACGGCGCACAGGCGCGACGGCGCGGCGGTGACGAAATTCCTCGCCTGGCTCGACCGCCAGCAGCCCGGCTCCCTCGACGAGATCGGCGTCGCCACCGCGCTCGAAGACTTTCGTCGCGGCACCGGCGAGGATTTGCAGATGCCGCTTCGCGACATCTCCTTCGATACGATTTCCGGAGCGGGCCCAAACGGCGCGATTATCCACTACCGTGTCACCACGAAGACCAACCGGAAGCTGCGGGCGGGCGAGCTTTATCTCGTCGATTCCGGCGCGCAATATACGGACGGCACCACCGACATCACCCGCACCATCGCCATCGGCACGCCGACGGAGGAAATGCGGCAGCGCTATACGCTCGTCCTGAAAGGCATGATCGGCATTTCGATGCTGCGCTTCCCGATCGGCACGCGCGGCTCCGACATCGACGCGGTCGCGCGCGTGGCGCTGTGGAAGGCTGGCCTCGATTACGCCCATGGCACCGGCCATGGCGTCGGCTCCTATCTTTCGGTGCATGAGGGCCCGCAGCGCATCTCGCGCATGGGCACGGAGAAGCTTCTCACCGGCATGATCCTTTCCAATGAGCCCGGCTATTACAGGGAAGGCCATTACGGCATCCGACTGGAAAACCTGATCCTCGTCACGCCGATCGAAGAGGTGAAGGGCGGCGACATCGCCATGCATGGTTTCGAGACGCTGACGCTGGCGCCTTTCGACCGCCGCCTCATCGACAAGAATTTAATGACGGCGGAGGAAATCACCTGGCTCGACGATTACCACGCGAAGGTCTTCTATGAGATCGCGCCGCTGGTGGATGGCGAAACGCTGAAATGGCTGGAAGCGGCGACGGCTCCGCTTGCCTGATCCGGGAAAAGGGCAGGAAGCGAGATTGCCTGTGTTCAGCTTTGCTTGCAGACCATCCTGGTCTCTGACTTGATCCCATTGGCGGTCGTTGCGCCTTCGATCGCCACGCCTTTTCCGCGTGCCTCCGCGCGCAATTTGACCAGTTCCTGTTCGCATGCGGAGCGCGACTTGTAATGCGTGGCATGGAACGGCGTGCAGAAATTCATGTCGGGATGGCCGGCATAGGTGCTGCAAAGCAGGATTGCGAAGAGCATCGCGTCTTCCTCCGGGATTCCCTTGAGACAATACGCATTTTCGCCACGATGGCCATCCTGTTTCCCCTACCCCATGAACTGGCGCAACACGATCAGCGTTATCGCGCCAGTCAGGAACATTTCCAGCATGCCGCGCTTGAGCGCTACCAGCCCGGCAGCCAAGAGCGCGATGATCTCGGCGGGTCCGGCTGAAAGAAGTTCGGGCGCGACCAAAGTGGTCAGCACCGCCGCCGGCACGGCGTCCAACGCCGCCTCGACGCGCGGGGGAATGTTCTCGAAGCGCGACAGGACCAGATGCCCGCCGATGCGCGTGAGATAGGTGAGCACGGCGCCAGCCAATATGATGAGGATGGTCGTCATGGCTCGCTCCGCTCCGCCGTCATCGCGAGGTCGCGGGCGCTCTGCCGTTTCGCGGGCATTGAGGCCGCCAGCGCAATGCCGGCGAGCGCCCCGAGCGAGACATGCCATGGCGAACCGACGAATTTATAGGCGAGCGTCGATGCTATGGCGCTGGCAAGGACGACCGGCAGCCAGAGCGGGCGCTTGCGGAACTCCATGACGAGCCCGAGAAAATAGATCGGCAGAAGAAAATCGATGCCGAGCGCTTCGGGATTGCGGATCAGTCGCCCGAACAGCGCGCCCAGCAACGTCTCAGCGATCCAGGTGAAATAAAGCGCCAGACCCATTCCGAGATACCAGGCGAAACCCACCTTCCCGTTCTCTTCGACCTTCCGCTCCGCTTCCGCATATTGCGGATCGGTGAGCAAGAAAAAGGCGACCGCCTGCTTCGCGGCCGGCCAGCGGGCGAAATGACGTCCGATCGCCGCCGAATAGAGGACGTGGCGGAAATTCACCGCAAAGATCGAGAAGACGATGAGGAGCGGCGAAATCTTCTGGCCGAAGAGCTCGATGCCCACCATCTGGCTGGCGCCGCCGAATATCGCAGCGCTCATCAGCACCGCCTTGCCCGGCGAAATCCCATTGTCGACCGCCAGCGCGCCGAACAGCAGGCCGAAGGGAACAACGGCGACGATGATCGGGACGCTCGAACGCGCGCCGCGCCAGAATTCTCTCTTCGCGTTCTCTTCGCTCATGATTGTCTCCGGAAGGCGCGGAAAGTAGGCATCCGGCCGCCGCCTGTCACATCAATAATGCTGATGGCTGCATGAAAGGATTTGGAGGAAAGAGAGAGAGAGAAAGAAAGAACTACATGCAGGCGCGCCGACCTGCAGCAGTACAGTGTGTCCTTCGAAGCTCGCCCTTCGAGGCTCGCCTCGAAGGGGACCGTGTCACTCAAGCAGCCGAGGCGTTGGAATCCTTTTCCAGCACCATGTAGTCCAGCGGCATTTCGGTCGTGTATTTGATCTGCTCCATGGCGAAGGCCGAGGAGACATCGCGGATCTCGATCTTGGCGATAAGGCGTTTATAGAAGGCGTCGTAGGCGGCAATGTCGGGCACCACGACACGCAGCAGATAGTCAACCTCGCCGCTCATTCGGTAGAATTCCACCACCTCGGGAAATTCCTGCACGACTTCCGAGAAGCGCCTCAGCCATTCGTTGGAATGCGAACTCGTCCGGATGGAGACGAAGACGTTGACACGCGCATTGATCCGGGCGGGATCAAGCACCGCCACCTTGCGGCGGATGACGCCCTCTTCCTCCAGCTTCTGTATGCGCCGCCAGCAGGGCGTCGTCGACAGGCCGACTTTTTTCGCGACGTCCGCGACGGCAAGGGTCGCATCTTCCTGCAAAAGGCGAAGAATTTTCCGATCCAGGCGATCCATGGCGGCTCCAGGAGAATATTTTTCCCCATTTTGGAGGAAGTCACCCCGTCTTCACAAGAAAGAAATTCCTCGCCGCGAGCCGTTCCGTAACGCCGCTTTCTATTCTGGCGGGGAAATCCGGTCACGGATTTCCTTCCTAAGGACCGGCAGCAATTCTTTTTCGAACCACGGATTGCGCTTCAGCCAGGCGGTGTTGCGCCAGGAAGGATGCGGCAAGGGCATGATGTTGCGGCGCATGTGTAGGCGCCAATCGCGCACCGTCTCGCCGAGGGAGGCGCCCCTCGCCTTCCCCAGATGCCAGTTTTGCGCATATTGGCCGATCACCAGGACGAGATCGATCTGCGGCATCAGCGCAAGCATATCGGCGCGCCATCTGGGCGCGCATTCGCGCCGTGGCGGCAGGTCGCCGCCGTAACGATCATTGCCGGGAAAACAGAAGCCCATGGGCAGGATCGCGATCAGATCGGGATCGTAAAACTCTCCCAGGGTGACGGCCATCCATTCGCGCAGGCGTTCGCCGGACCGGTCTGTAAAGGGCCTTCCACTCTCGTTGACACGTACGCCCGGTGCTTGGCTCGCGATCAATATCCGCGCTTTGGTGGAAACGGTGAAGACGGGCCTGGGCTCATGCGGAAGCGGAATGCCGGCCGGGCTGTCGCGGCACAAACGGCAGGCGCGGGCTTGCCGGGCAAGCCTATCAAGTTCGCTGTCCACGGGAGGAATTGCTCAAGCCCGGAAACATGATGCGATCAAATGGAATCGCATCATGTTTCTGTTTGTTTTCTTCGAGCATGATCTTTCGGAAAACCGGAATCCACTTTTCCGGATCATGCTTTAGCGCTCGGCCGTGATGAGACGGCGTCATACCAGCGCCGGACGTTCACCAGGTTCTCCGGAAGCTGGATGCGCGCCGGCTTCATGAAATCCACGGCGATCATGCCCGTGATATCGGCTATCGAATAGGCGTCGCCGGCGATGAATTCCCTGGCGGCCAATTCGTCATCGAGAAGCGCGAGAAAATCGAGGGCCTTCGGCTTGTTGGCCTCTCCCCACTCAGGAATTTGGGGCACTTCCCAATCCTTCATGGCGGGATGAATATGACGGAAAGCCTGCTGCACAGCGAACATGAAGTTCAGTTCCATCCGGCGCTGCCACATCTCCACCAGCGCCTTTCCAAGGGCGCCGGCGCCGAAAAGCGGCGGTTTTGGGTGCAATTCTTCGAAATAGCGGCATATCGCCACCGATTCGGTCAGGATCGTGCCGTCATCAAGTTCGAGGACCGGGAGGCGCTGCAGCGGGTTGCGCGATGTCACCTCCGCCGATTTGTGCTCGAGCGCGCCCATGTCGACCGGCACCAGCGGCACATCAATGCCCTTTTCGGCCAGAAAAACCCTGACGCGCCTCGGATTGGGCGCGCGCCCGCCATCGAAAAGTTTCATCTGCTCCGCTTCGTCCTTCTCTGTTTTCAAAACAGTACGGCATTCTTGACGCAATTCATTTCAGGCGAAAGAACTCTCTAAGCCAGGTCCAGGCGCTGCCTTCCGGATTGGTGTCGTTTTCCGGCACGCCGTGGTCTCGGCGCCATTTGCGGGGCGCCTCGAAAGTTCCTGCCCAAATTCCGCGTTTTCCTTTGCGCGCCTTGCGCTCGGAATCTCGGTATTTGCCATAGGCGACCGCCCACCCTTCCTCGACCATCTGTCGGTTTAGATTCGTTTCGTCGATCCGGCATATGGCGATCACCCGACCGTAGCGGTCGCGTTCCCATCCCTTACACGCGACTTCGCGGCCCGCAATCATGCTTGCAAGCGCTTGCCGCGCAAAATGTCCGCATGGGTAAATCATTCCCGCCTTGGTGCACGTCTGGGCGTACTCCGGCGCGTCGATCCCTTTCAGTCTGATCCGCTCTCCTCCGAGACGCAGGCTGTCGCCATCGATGAGAATGGGGACGCCGACCACCTTTTCGACATCGAGCTTGTGCAGGCGCAGGACGAAGAAGACGGCGACGGCGAGAATGGTGAGCGCAACAGCAAAGTCCACAAGCCGCGCCCACCGGGAGGCCGGCGGGGAGCGATACCGGCGAAAACGGCCATAGGTCCAGCGCTCAGTCATCGGCAAAAGGGTCTCTTAATCATTCAAACGTAGTTTGCGAATTCTTACCAGTAACCATGCAGCCATGGCGGAATGTCGCTAAACGCACCACAAACCGCGGATAAGATCATTGTCGATCGGACGAGAACGCGCCGCAATAGCGACGTGGCCCGGGCCGTGCGCAAAACGCGCGACCGTCTTTCCCTGCAGGCCGGCAATCCCGCTTTCGACCGGGAACTTCTCAAACTGCATGCCGGTTCCGTGGTCGCCAGCGCGATGGCCATCCCGCTGATGGTCTTTCTCGTTACCGCCGGCGGCCTTTTCGCTGGAATGGGCGCGGACATCCTCATCTGGGCATTCTTCTCCACCGTGTTTTACGCCATCCTGGCGATGGCGGCTCGTCGCGTGGAACGGATGGAGACGGCTTCCATCAATGTCGCCGCGGAAATACGGACCCTTCTTTCGGCGCATTTCTGCAGCGGCCTCGCCTGGGCCTATTTTGCCGCGCTGGGCTGTGCGGAATGCCGGGTCGACCAGTTCACCATCATCAAGGCCGTCATCCTCCTGATCGCAATCGCGGCGACCGCAATCATCACCTCCTCGCTGCGTTATGCGATGATCGTCACCTTTGCGCTTCCCGTCACTGTATACGCCACGGTGGCGGCAAATTACGCTGTGCCCGTCGACGCGCTGATGGCGGCGCTGCTCTTCGCGTCCTTGCCTTTCTTCCTGACCATCGCAAGCTATCTCAATCGTTCGGCTTTGATGTACCTCTCCTTTCGATCCGAAAAAGATGGTCTCATCGCCGAACTCGAAACGGCGAAATCGATGTCGGACGAGGCGCGGCGCCGAGCGGAGGAAGCCAACCTCGCCAAATCCCGCTTTCTCGCCTCGATGAGCCATGAATTGCGCACCCCGCTCAATGCCATACTCGGCTTTTCGGAAGTCATGGCAAAAGAAGTTCTCGGCCGACTCGACAACCAATCCTACCGCGAATATGCACGCGATATCCACGATTCCGGCCAGCATCTGCTCGACCTCATCAACGAGATCCTCGATCTGTCGCGCATCGAGGCCGGCCGCTATCAGTTGAACGAGGAGCCATTGGCGCTGGCCGCCATTGCGGAGGATTGCTGCCATCTGATCGAACTGAAGGCGCGAACGAAGAACATCCGCGTCGTCCAGCAATTCGAACCGAGCCTGCCCCGCCTTTTCGCCGACGAGCGCGCGGTGCGCCAGATCGTCCTCAATCTTCTGTCGAACGCCATCAAGTTCACGCCGAGCGGCGGCGAAATTCTCGTCCGCGTCGGCTGGACCGCCGGTGGCGGACAATATGCCTCAATCCGGGACAATGGACCTGGCGTTCCGGCGGAAGAAATTCCCGTCATTCTCTCCGCCTTCGGCCAAGGAACGATCGCCATCAAGAGCGCCGAGCAAGGAACCGGACTGGGGCTGCCGATCGTCCAGGGGCTGATGGCGCTTCATGGCGGCACGTTCGAATTCCATTCCAAACTGCGCGAGGGAACCGAAGCCATTGCCATCTTCCCGATAAGCCGCGTCATGGAAGTGTTGCCGCCTGTGCCGACCGAAGCGCCGCGCAAATTGGCCCGGCGCTAGAGCATGATGCGGAAAAGTGGACGCCGGTTTTCCGTCAAGATCATGCTCCCGACAAGCCGTCAGGTTCCTTGACGGCAAAGCAACGCGTTCTTGACCGCAATCATGGCGATCGCAGCGCCAGCGCCGCCCGAACCGCCTGCATCGAAGGCAAGCAGCGGCTTCAGGCCGACGAGCGCCGCCAGCTTCGCCTGTGCCGGCTCGATAGGGGCTGAAGCCAGCCGGCAATGGTCGAGCGCTGCCGGATTGGCTTTATGGAGCACGGCCGCAGCGGTCATCGCGGCATAGCCGTCGAGGATGGCCGGTATCTTTTCGATCCTCGCGGCAAGGATGGCGCCGGCAATTGCCGCGAATTCACGCCCGCCGAGCCGCCGCAGCACTTCCAGCGGATCGTCGAAATGCCCGGCGTGGCAGGCAAGCGCCCGATCGACCACGGCCGCTTTCCGCGCGATCATCACCTCATCCGCGCCTGAGCCCGCGCCGACCCAGTCCCCTCCGCTACCGCCGAAAAGCGCGGCGGCAATCGCAGCCGCCACCGTCGAATTGCCGACGCCGAAATCGCCTATGCCGAGAAGATCGGCGCCGCCGGCGATCGCTTCCATACCGAACGCCATTGTAGCCGCGGCAGTGCGCTCGTCGAAGGCGGCTTCGCGGCTGATGTTTCCGGTCGGAAGGTCGAGCGCGAGATCAAGCACCTTCAAGCCGAGATCGCCGACAGCGCAGAGACGGTTGACGGCGGCACCGCCGCTGCCGCAAAGCGCCACCTCTTCCGCCGTCGCGCTCTGCGGGCGGGGCGAGACCCCTTCGGCCGCGACGCCGTGATTGCCAGCGAAGATCGCCAGGACCGGCCGCCCGACCGCGGGCATGGCGCGTCCCCTCGAACCGGCGAGCCACGCCGCAACTCCTTCCACTGTCGCGGGCGAATTCCTGTCGCCGCCGGCCTGCCGGAATTCGGCTGACGCCGTTTCGGCGGCAATGGCATCGAGCTGGTTCAAAGTCGCAAGGAGCGAGCGAAAGTCGTCAAAGGGCAGTCCGCTGGTCATTTTGCTCCCCGCATGAATGCGCCTCGCATAGACCTCGGGCGTCGCCATCGCAATGTCCCTCACGGCCTTATCATGAAGCGAGGGCTCGCAAGTCCCCCTCCGCCGCGGCTATTGCAAAGGCCGCGCAAAGGCATCATGTGATCGGCAGGCACGAAGAGACAAGCATGAGCGGCATCGAATCTCCCTGCATCCTGGTCTGTTCCATCGATATGAAGACCGGCTATTGCTTCGGTTGCGG
>JBQCEL010000169.1:0-24566 GCA_051960255.1 Rhizobiaceae bacterium | reverse complement strand
GGCGATTTCCAGCGCGGCTATCTGGTGGTGGACCGGAGCGGCGTGAGGGTGCTGCGCGATCCCTATTCCGCCAAGCCCTATGTGCTCTTCTACACCACCAAACGCGTCGGAGGCGGGGTGCAGGATTTCGACGCGATCAAGCTCCTGAAATTCGGCGTGAGCTGAGAACTTTCGCGGTTTCTTCAGGCGGATGGTACACCTCTTCCACCCGCTGGTTCGTCGAATGCGACCCCGGTTCTCCTCCCGCCGGGGCCGTTTTCTTTTCAATCGCTTATAGGTTTTTCATGACTCTCTTTCGCACCGTCGCGCCGGCTGTCGAGCCGGTCAGCCTGGACGAAGCCAAGACCCATCTGCGCATAAGCCATGACAGCGAGGACGATCTGATCGCCGGCCTCATCCGCGCCGCGCGCGATGAGGTCGAGGCGCAAACCGGCCTGGCGCTGATCACCCAAAGCTGGCGACTGACGCGGGATTGCTGGCCGCGCGGCGGCCGCATCGCGCTGTTCCGCAATCCGGTCAGCCAGATCCTGTCCGTCACGACCTATGACGACAGCGGCGCTGCGTCTGTCATCGATCCATCGACTTATCAGGTCGACACGGATGCCCGTCCCGCCCGGCTCCTTCTCGGAACTTCGCCCGGCGCGCTGCGGGTCATGAACGGGCTGGAGGTCGATTTCACCGCTGGCTACGGCGATACGGCCGACGCCGTTCCCGACAGGCTGAAGCGGGCGATCCTGCTGCTCGTCGCGCACTGGTATGAGTTCCGGGCAGACTATGGCGTCGCCGACCAACCGGTTTCCATACCGGCCGATTTCGAGCGGCTGGTGGCAGGCTACAGGTTGGCGAGGCTCTGATGCGGGCGCTCACGATTAATCCGGGCGAACTGCGCCACGAACTGGTGCTGGAAAGCGCCACTGTCGCGCCGGACGGATATGGCGGCACAACGCGGAGTTGGGGCGCCGTGGCGACGCTTTTTGCCCGCATGGAGCTGTTGGCGGTAAGGCGAACAGTGAACACGGGGCAGACCGTCCGAACCGTCACTCATCGCATGACTGTCAGGCAGGATGCCTCCATCGAAAGTGGGATGCGCTTCCGCAAGGGAGATCGCCTCTTCGACATACTGACCGTCTATGATCCCGATGAGACCGGACGCTATCTCCTTTGTGAAACCAGCGAGGCCGGACAATGAACTTCACGCTTCGCCTGACGCTTGACGGTCTGGTCGGCGCACTTCGCATGAAAGCGCATTCGCTTGGAGATGACTTCGAAACCAGGCGTCGTCCAAAACCGCCCCAATCACCGGAAACGGAACCGAAGCCCGGCAGGAAAGCGCAGCCGCAGACGAAGGGAGAGTCCAATGGCCTCGCCCGCGGCTGAGCTTCAAAAGGCGATCTTTACCGCGTTGGGCAACGACACGGCCTTGGTCGCGGCGCTTGGTGGCCCAAAGATATACGATGATGCGCCGCCGCATGTCGCCTTCCCCTATATCACCTTCGGTCTCACCAGCGTTTATGATTGGTCGACCAGCACGGAAAGCGGCGTCGAGCAGCTTTTCACACTGCATGTCTGGTCGAAAGCGCATGGCAAGGCGGAGGCGCTGGCGATCATGGAGGCGGCGCGCGCGGTGCTCGACGATGCCTCGTTGACGCTCGACGGCCATCATCTCGTCAGCCTGCGCTTCGATTTCGCGGAAGTGCGGTTCGACGACGATCTGATCGTCTATCACGGTCTGCTGCGCTTCCGGGCGCTGACGGAAGCGGATTGATTTTTCGGCAATCGGCAATGGGCAGTTGGCAATCGGAATGCTTTTCCCGATTCCCATTGCCGATCCGCCGACTGCCTCAAACAGGGAGACCTTGAATGGTCGCACAGAAAGGAAAGGATCTTCTCCTTAAGCTTGATGGAGACGGATCCGGCAATTTCATCACCGTCGCCGGGCTGCGGACCAAGCGGCTGTCCTTCAATAGCGCGACGGTGGACATCACCGATGCGGATTCCGCCGGGCGCTGGCGCGAGCTTCTGGCCGGCAGCAGCGTGCAGCGCGCCTCCGTCAGCGGATCGGGTATCTTCAAGGATGCCCCGTCGGATGCCGCTATTCGCGCGCAATTCTTCGATGCCAGCATTTCCTCCTGGCAGCTTATTCTGCCCGATTTCGGCACGATTGCGGGGCCGTTTCAGATAACGGCGCTGGAATATTCCGGGAATCATGATGGCGAAGTGACGTTCGACATCGCGCTGGAATCAGCCGGCGCCGTCAGCTTCACGGCCGCGCCATGAGCGTGAACAGGCGACGCGGCGAAATTGCCGCCATCCTCGACGGAAAGGAATACCGGCTCTGCCTGACGCTCGGCGCGCTGGCGGAATTGGAGGCTGCCTTCGAGGCCGGCGATCTCGGCGCCTTAGTCGAGCGATTTTCGACCGGCAGGCTGTCTGCTTCCGATCTGGTCAAACTGATCGGCGCCGGGTTGCGCGGAGGCGGCGCCGCGGTCGCGGATGAGGATGTCCGCGCCATGCGCTGCGACGACGGCGCGGCAGGTTATGCGAGGATCGTCTCCGAACTTCTGGCCGTGACCTTCGGCGCATCTGAGGGCGGGTTGCCCGCAAACCCCTAGCCGCCGCGGCAGCCGGAACGAACCCGTTTCCCTGGGCCGACGTGATGCATGTCGGCCTCGGCCTGCTGCGGCTTTCACCACATGATTTCTGGGCGATGACGCCGCGCGAGTTCCTGGCCGCAACTGGCCTCGGCCGCGCCGGGGGCGGCGTGTTGCAGCGGGCGGACCTCATCGGCCTCATGGCTCGCTTCCCCGACAAAAAAGAGGAGACGACATGGCGGAAGACATGACCGTCAGGATCAGCGCGGACACCAGCCCGCTCGAAGACGCGCTGAAGAATTTGCAGGGCCTCTCAAAAGATTTCGGCACATCCCTCACCAGCGCGCTGCGAGGCGCCGCCGTCAGCGGCAAGGATCTCAACGCCGTATTACGCCAGATCGGGCTCAGCCTTTCAGGTACGGCGCTGACACAGGGACTGAAGCCGCTGGAGAATCTCGCGTCATCGTTTTTCTCCAGTCTTTTTGGCGGATCAGGCGTGCTGCCTTTCGCCAAGGGAGGAGTCGTACCGTTCGCCTCTGGAGGCGTGGTCTCTTCGCCAACCTATTTTCCGATGAGCAGCGGTCTGGGGCTTGCCGGTGAAGCCGGTTCCGAAGCGATCCTGCCGCTGCGCCGCGGTTCGGATGGAAGCCTGGGCGTCGCCTCCTCCGGCAGCAGGGGTGGGGTCAATGTCGTTTTCAACGTTACGACCCAGGACGCATCTTCCTTCCGCAAATCGGAAAGCCAGGTGACGTCCATGCTCGCCCGCGCCGTTTCGCGCGGCTCAAGGAGCCTCTGAGATGACCGACAGCAACGGCTTCCACGACGTGCTCTTTCCGCTCGCCGTTTCCTTCGGCGCGACGGGCGGCCCCGACCGCAAGAACGAAATCATCCAGCTCACCTCCGGCCGTGAGAAGCGCAACGCCCGCTTCTCGCAATCGCGCCGCTGTTACGATGCCGGTTCGGGCGTAAGAAGCCTGGAGGACCTCTACGACGTGCTGGCTTTTTTCGAGGCGCGGCGCGGCTCGCTTTACGCCTTCCGCTTCCGCGATCCTTTCGACATGAAATCCTGCCGTCCTTCCGCGACGCCGTCCCCACTCGACCAGACGCTCGGAACAGGCGATGGCCGGGCGGCAAGCTTTCCGTTGGTAAAGAACTATGGCGGTCCGCCCGATGCCTATGCCCGGCTGATACGCAAACCCGCAGCCGGAACGCTTCTCGTGGCAGTGGCAGGGACGGAGCGATCGAGCCCTGCGGATTTCACTTTCGACGACGATACGGGATCGGTCGTTTTCGCCGCTTCAGCCACTCCACCGGCGGGTGCGGCGGTGACGGCAGGCTACGTTTTCGACGTACCGGTCCGCTTCGATGCCGAAAGGATCGAGATCAGCCTGACCGCCTTCAAGGCCGGCCAGATCCCGTCGATCCCGCTTGTGGAGGTACAGCTTTGAGCCTTTATCCGCCAAGCCTCGCCGGCCATCTCGCTGGAACCGCGACGACGGTTTGTCAGTGCTGGAAGTTGACGCGAACGGATGGAATTGTGCTCGGCTTTACCGATCACGATCTGACCCTCGAAATCGACGGCGTTTCCTTCGAACCGCAGACGGGCTTTACAGCAAGCGAGGCGCGTTCTTCGCTTGGGCTTGCCGTCGATACGGTCGATATCGAAGGAGCGCTTTCCTCAGCCGCCATCACCGAAGAAGACATCGAGGCCGGACGCTATGACGGGGCAACCGTCGAGACGATGCTGGTCAATTGGCAAATCCCAGCCGATTTCGCCGTCATTCGCAAGGCCGTCGTCGGCAAGATCACTCGAAGCGACGGCAAGCTGATCGTGGAACTGGAGAGTTTTTCCCAAAGCCTCGATCAGCCGAACGGCCGCTACGCCCGCCGTAGTTGCGATGCGGAGCTTGGCGACGCGCGCTGCGGCTTTGATCTGACCAAGCCCGGGTTTTCCGGCGATGGCGCGGTCGTTTCGCTGGAGACCGCGGATACGCTCGTGGTCTCCGGCCTCGACGACTTCGCCGCGCAATGGTTTTCGAGTGGCCTTCTCACCTGGACATCCGGTTCCCTCAAAGGAACTACAAGCCGCATCATCGACCATCAGGTAAGGCAGGATGGCGTGGCGCTGAAATTCTGGTGGAACGGGCCTGTTCAGCCGGAGGCGGGCGACACGTTCCATATCGTCGCCGGCTGCGACAAATCCTTCGAGACCTGCAAGGCGAAATTTGCAAATCCCCTCAACTTCCGCGGCTTTCCGCACCTGCCGGGCAATGACGCCGCCTATGGCTATGTCACCGACGGCGCGGATTTCGACGGAGAACCCCTGGTGCCATGATGACAGCCGTTGACGAAATGATGGCCGAGGCGGTCATTGAGGCCGCCATGGCGTGGCTCGGCACGCCGTATCGGCATCAGGGTTCATTGAAGGGCGTCGGCTGCGATTGCCTGGGACTGGTGCGTGGCGTCTGGCGCGAGCTTTATGGCGTCGAGCCGGAAGATCCCGGGCCTTACGCAGCCGACTGGGCGGAGGCAGGCGGCGAAGATAAGCTTCTCGAAGCCGCTCGCCGATATTGTTGCGAAAAGCCGGGAGACCGTCTCGCGGCGGGCGATCTCGTGATTTTCCGCTGGCGGCCGAATGCGCCGGCCAAACACGCCGGCATCATGGTCGCGCCCGACAGCTTCATTCACGCCTATCAAGGGCAGGCGGTGCTTGTCTCGGCGCTCGTACCGCATTGGCGCCGCCGCATAGCCGGCGTGTTCTCGTTTCCCTCATACTCGTCGAAGCTCGACCTCCGAGGCTGATTTTCCATGGCGACATTGCTTTTGCAGGCTGCCGGGTCGTTCCTCGGCGGCATTCTTGGCCCTGTCGGGGCGGCCATCGGCTCCGCCGCCGGCGCGACGGCCGGTTATCTAACTGACCGGGCTCTGATCGGCAGCACCCGCCACTATACGAGCGGAAAGCTGGCGGCCACGGCAGCCTTCACAGCGGAAGATGGCGCGCCGATCCCCCGCGTCTATGGCGCGGTCCGCATCGGCGGCACGATGATCTGGGCGACGCGGTTCGAGGAGAGCCGGCGGACCGAGCGGCAGGGCTTCAAGGGCGGCGCGAGCGTCACCACCTATTCCTATTTCGCCAACGTCGCCTTCTTGCTCTGTGAAGGCGAGATAGCCGGGCTGCGCCGCATCTGGGCGGATGGGCGCGAACTCGACCAGACGCTTTACGAAATCCGCGCCTATAAGGGCACGGAGGGTCAGCAGCCCGATCCCCTGATCGAAGCCAAGCAGGGGGCGGGCAACGCGCCGGCCTATCGCGGCGCGGCCTATGTCGTTTTCGAGCATTTCCCGCTTGGTGATTACGGCAATCGCATCCCGCAATTCCAGTTCGAGGTGCTGAAGCCGGCCGGCGATCTCCACAAGCAGATGCGGGCTGTCGCGCTCATTCCTGGCGCGACCGAATACGGCCTGTCACCCGACCCGATCACCTATACGGCGCAGAAGGGCGCGAGCGAGGCGGTCAACCGTCATGTGCTGACCGCGCGGTCCGATCTTGTCGCCTCGCTCGATGAGTTGCAGGCGCTCTGCCCGAACCTCCAAAATATTGGCCTGGTGGTGGCCTGGTTCGGCGATGATCTAAGGGCAGGGCAGTGCGCCATCCGCCCGATGGTGACGCAGGCCGATCCTCACGGCTTCTCGCAAAATTGGAAGGTTTCCGGGATAGAGCGCCCAGACGCGCCGGTGATTTCCCAAGTCAACGGTTCGGCCGCCTATGGCGGCACGCCATCCGACAGGACGGTGATGGACGCAATCGCCGAGATAAAGGGAAGAGGCCTGAAGGTCATGCTCTATCCCTTCATCATGATGGATGTGCCTTCCGGGAACAGCCTGCCCGATCCCTATGGAGGTGCGGCGCAGCCGGCCTATCCCTGGCGCGGCCGCATCACCTCAATGCCGGCGCCGGGCCTTTCGGGCACTTCGGACAAAACGGCGGCTGTGCGCGCCGAAATCGCCGCGTTCTGCGGCGATGCCGCCATTTCCGATTTCGCGACACAGGCGGACACGATTGCCTTTTCTGGGAATACAGCGGATTGGGGCTATCGGCGTCTGATCCTGCACTACGCCCATCTCGCGGTCGCTGCCGGCGGCGTGGACGCTTTCCTGCTCGGATCCGAAATGAGAGGTGTGACAACGCTTAGGGACGACGTCAACGCGTTCCCGTTCGTAGAGGCGCTCGCCACGCTTGCCGCCGATGTACGCTCGGTGCTGGGGGCTGCGACCAAAATCACCTATGGCGCCGACTGGAGCGAATATTTCGGCTACCGTCCTTCGGACGATTCGGGCGATGTTTTCTTCCATCTCGATCCCCTCTGGTCGCATGCGGCCATCGATGCCGTCGGCATTGACAGCTATATGCCGCTCGCCGACTGGCGCGACGCCGATTACGCCGGCGGCAATCCCGAGGGTTTTTCCGGCCCGCATGATCCCGACGGCCTCCGAGCGGCGATCGCTGGCGGGGAAGGCTATGACTGGTATTACGAAAGCGCGGAAGCGCGTTCCGCGAGGCGGCGAAGCGCGATCACGGACGGAGCGTTCGGTAAGCCCTGGGTGTTTCGCTATAAGGACATCCTGAGCTGGTGGAGCAACGCCCACCACAACCGGATTGCGGGCGTGGAAGCCGCCATGCCGACAGCCTGGACGCCGCAAGCAAAGCCGGTATGGTTCACGGAATTCGGCTGTCCCGCCGTCGACAAGGGGCCGAACCAGCCCAACGTTTTCCCCGATCCGAAATCGTCGGAGAGCGCTGTTCCCTATTTTTCGAGCGGCGGCCGTTCCGATCTTGCCCAACATCGCTTCCTGTCCGCTCATTACAGCTATTGGGATCCGGCGAGCGCCGCTTTCGATCCCGCGAAAAACCCTGTTTCCAGCGTCTATGGCGGCCGTATGGTTGACGTGAAGCGGCTCTATGCCTGGGCATGGGACGCGCGGCCATTCCCCGCGTTCCCGCTGCTTTCTGATATCTGGAGCGACGGCGCCGACTGGTCCGCGGGCCATTGGCTGAACGGCCGGCTTACTTCTCCAACCCTTGGCGATCTCGCCAATGCCGTACTCGGCGACCACGCCTTGCCTGCTGCCGAGGTGACGGGAGCGGACGGCACTATCGCCGGTTATGTCGTGTCTCATCCCGATACCGCGCGAGCGGCGCTCAATCCTCTTTGTGATCTTTTCGGTCTGGCCGCGTTCGAGCAAGCGGGTGATCTCGTCATCAGGAGCGAAGGCGCGCTGGCCACCGCCGGGATTGTCATCGACGAGATGGTGGCGGCGGAGGGCGACAAGCCGGCTGTTCAGAAGACGCGCGACCCCGATCACGCGCTTCCAGCAAGCGCAATGCTCCAGTTCCAGGATCTTTTGAACGATTACCAATCCGCCACCGCCCGAAGCCGCCACGGCGAAGCCTCAGGGGCGGCCGAGCAGACAATCGGCTTTGCCGGCGTGCTCGAGACGAGCCAGGCGGATGCGCTGGTCGCGGAGTGGCTGAGGCGCGATTGGCTCGGGCGTGAACTCGTGAAATTTGCGCTTCCCGCCGGCGGTGTTGATGCGCTGCCCGGGTCTGTCCTCAGACTGAGGGGCGCGGGGGGAGCGCAGGGTTATATCGTCACCGAGATCGACGAGGGACTGACGCGGCAAGTCACCGCGCGCCGCATCGAGCGGGTGGCGCCTTTCCCCTGGCGAGTCGGGCTGCCCGCCTATGCAGCGCTTTCACCGGCAGTCGCCGGCGAGCCGCTTGTCCATTTCCTCGACCTGCCGATGAACGCCGGCGGCGTCGCGCCGGAAAGCCGTTTCTGCGCCGCCGTGTGGTCGAAACCTTGGAAGTCCGGGTTGCTTTATGCCTCGCCCGAAGAGAGCGGCTTCGGCCTGCGTTCCACAGCATCGCTGCCGGCCACGATCGGCGAGCTCGCCGTCCCGCTCGACGGTGTTTTCGCGGGTCGGATCGATGGCAGCCGGATGCTGTCGGTCAGACTCTGCGGCGGTGAACTGCAAAGCGTCAGCCGTGTGCAGATGCTGAACGGCGCCAATGTCGCGGCGGTTCTCGCGGCAAACGGCGCATGGGAAATCCTGCAGTTCCAGAATGCCGTCGAGACCGAACCATCCGTCTGGACGCTGTCGGGTCTGCTGCGCGGCCAACTCGGCACTGACGATGCGATGGTGGCAGGAGCCGGTGAAGGCGCGCCTTTCGTGCTGATCGACGACGCGATCTTCCCGGCGGGATTGCGATCTTCCGAAATAGGGCTTCTCCTGAATTGGCGCGTGGGGCCGGCGGGCTACGATTTCTCCAGTCCTGCTTTCGGCCTTTATAGCGAAGTGGGAGGGATTCGCGCGCCGACGCCGCTCTCTCCGGTCCATCTGCAAGCTGGGCAGCAGGCGGATGGAAGCATCACTGCCACCTGGATGCGCCGAGGGCGGGTGGATGCCGACAGCTGGCTCGGCGCGGACATCCCGCTTGGCGAGGAATATGAAGCCTACCAGGTCGATGTATCGGCGGCGGGTAATGTGGTGCGCAGCACGACGGTCTCCTCGCCCTCATGGGCATATGTCGCTTCCGAGCTCGCGGCGGATTTCCCCTCCCTACCGGAGGAGATCGAGATCACCGTCCGGCAGATCAGCGCATCGATTGGTCCTGGCCTGCCGGCAAGCTGCATCGTTGCTCTCGACTGACGTTTTTCAACAGCAAAAGGAGAAGAAATATGGATTCCACCAAGCCCTGGTACCTGTCCCGAACGCTTTGGGCGTCCTTTGTCACGGTCGCAACATCCGTCGCCGGACTGTTCGGCTTGTCCTTCGCAGGGGTGGACAATTCAACCCTGACCGATACGGTATTGCAGGTCATCACCGCCGGCTCCGGCGTCGCGGCGATCATCGGAAGGCTCGGAGCCGTTCATAAGTTGCAGTGAGGGACGTGCGGGAACAGGCATTCGATCGTGAGCCGAACGGGAGTCCTCTCGTCAATGCCTGACCCCGCGATCGTTCATTCGACATTCAGCCGAGGAGGACTAGTAGCAGACCATGAGATATGTTCGTCCTCTCATCCATGCGTCAGTGCTCCTCGGTTTTTGTCTTTCGGCCGCCGTTGCGGGCGCTATGCCGCCCGCCGGTATGCAACCCGGCGATTCCTCGGTTCTGCCCGACATCGTGCCCGTGGGGGTGGACTGCTATTCCGCCGGTCAGAAGGTGGCGGAGAAGAATGGCGGGCAACTCGCCCGCGCCGCGCCGCAGAACCGAAGCGGCCGCACCGTTTGCGTAATCGTGGTGCTTGTCCCGGCGAAGGACGGGCAGCGGCCGCGCCGGGTCGAGTTTATCGTCCCAACCAAATAGGCTTGGTCACGCGACGATCTCCGTTGCCAATTTTGGAAATGCCAGTTGCCTGGAAAGAATCATCCACTAAGAAAAAAGGCTGGAGAGAACGGGCCGATCGCCATCTGATCGGGCCGGTCATTTTTCGGTCTTTCCGGGGACGAAGGACAGGAACGGCATGCGGGTACTGGTCGTCGAAGATGACAGGCAGTTGAACAGGCAGATAGCCGAAGCGCTTGTCGATGCCGGCTATGTCGTCGATCGCGCCTATGACGGCGAAGAGGGACACTTCCTCGGCGATACAGAACCTTATGACGCCGTGGTCCTCGACATAGGGCTGCCGCAGATGGACGGCATATCCGTCATCGAGCGCTGGCGCCGCGATGGCCGCAACATGCCTGTCCTGATCCTGACCGCGCGCGACCGCTGGAGCGACAAGGTGTCGGGCATCGACGCCGGTGCGGATGATTATGTCACCAAGCCCTACCATATCGAGGAGGTGCTTGCGCGCGTCAGGGCGCTTATCCGCCGCGCGGCCGGCCATGCCTCGTCGGAACTGGAATGCGGACCGCTTCTTCTCGATACCAAATCGTCCAAGGCGACCGTCGATGGCGTTCCGCTCAAGCTCACCTCTCACGAGTTCCGTCTTCTCGCTTATTTGATGCATCATAAGGGCAAGGTGGTTTCCCGAACGGAATTGGTGGAGCACCTTTACGACCAGGATTTCGACCGCGATTCCAATACGATCGAGGTGTTCGTCGGGCGCCTGCGCAGGAAAATGGGCGTCGATCTGATCGAAACGGTGCGCGGGATGGGCTATCGTATGCGCGAGCCCGAAGCGTGAGCCCGAATCCGATCCCGGCCGCGATGCCTGGCGGGCGATGAAGCTCGGGCCGCGATCCGTCGCCTTTCGCGTCATCGCGTCCTCCACCGTATGGGCGGTCGCCATGCTCGTGGTGGTGGCGACCATCATTTCGACGCTTTACCGTCAGGCCAGCGAGCACAGCTTCCAAAGCCTGCTGCAGGCGCATCTGTTCAATCTCATCAGTTCCGTCAGCGTTTCCGACAGCGGCAGCCTCGTCGGCTCGCCCGACCTCGGTGACCTCCGCTTCAGCATCCCGCGATCGGGTTGGTACTGGTCGGTGACGCCGGTTTCCAAGGATTTGACCGGCGAATTGCGCTCGATTTCGATGACCGGGCCGATCCCTTCCCCTTCGGTCCAGAAAGTCCCATTCAATTCCGATTTCCAGCGCCATTACACCGCGACCGGGCTTGCCGGCGAACGGATAGAAGCGGTTGAAAGCGAGTTCGTTCTCGATACAAAGAACCGTGTCGCCCGCTTCCGTGTCATCGGGAACAGGAGCGAACTCGACAGCGATATAGCCCGCTTCGACAACAAGGTTTACGCTTATCTGGCGCTTTTCGGCGCCGGTATGATCGCCATCAACGCCATCGCGATTCTGATAGGCTTGCGCCCGCTCGACCGAGTCCGCAAGGCGCTTGCGCGGGTCAGGGAGGGCGAAGCGACCCGCCTAGACGGCAAATTTCCCGCCGAGATCGAGCCCTTGGCCAACGAGACCAATGCGTTGATCGAGAACAATCGCCGCATCGTCGAACGAGCGCGAACGCAGGTTGGAAATCTCGCCCATTCGCTCAAGACGCCACTCGCGATCCTCCTGAACGAGAGCAGGCAGATCGGAGGGGAAAAGGGCCATCTTGTCGGCGGACAGGCCGCCGCAATGCAGCAGCAGGTGGATCATTATTTGCAGCGCGCCCGCATCGCAGCCCAGCGCGACAGCGTCATCTTCAGGACGCAGTTGAAACCGCTCCTTGAACGGCTGGTCAGGGTTATGCTGAAGCTCAACCCTGACGCGCAGATCGCGCTCTCGCTGCCGGAAGAAGACGTAAAATTCGCCGGTGAAAGCGAGGATTTCGAGGAGATAACCGGAAACCTTCTCGAAAACGCGGTCAAATGGGCAAACCGGCAGGTCAAGGTCACTCTCTCTCCCGCCGCCAGTCCGGGCGGCGAGATGTTCATGTTGACCATCGAGGACGACGGTCCAGGCATCCCGGAAGACAAGGCTCGCGAAGTCCTGAAGCGCGGACGGCGCCTGGACGAGACCAAACCCGGCAGCGGCCTCGGCCTGTCGATCGTCTATGATCTTATCCGGGAATATGACGGCAAGCTGCTGCTGGAGCGCTCGCCCCTCGGCGGCTTGCGAGCTGTCGTGCTCCTGCGACAGGCGCAGTGAGTGCTATACCGAATAGCGCCTCATGCCGCTGCCGACCGCGTCGCTGGGCGGGTTTCGCACCGAAAGTTGAAATCCGGCCCGAAAAGCGCCAGATTGGCGCTGCGATATGGCGCGGCGGATCATTCCAAGGCACGAGGGGCTTACTGGCTTCATGAGCAGGAAATTCTTTTGCGCGGTTCTGCTGATGGGGGCGGGACTGATGGCAGGTTGCGCGTCTCAAAAGACGCCCAGGCCGGGAGTGGCTGTATCGGGTGCTCCGGCAAAACAGGCGGGCGGGAAGGTCGGCTCGACAATCCTCCAGGAGATGAATGGCGGGCTCATCGGCGGGTCGATCGGCGCCGGGTTGAGCAGGCAGGATCGCCGCAGCGCGCTCGAGGCGGAGTATAGGGCGCTCGAATATACGCCGAGCGGGCAGCCTGTGCCTTGGCAGAACGCCGGGTCAAAATATCGCGGCCAGGTTGTGGCGGGTCAGCCTTATCAGGTCGGATCGCAGAACTGCCGGCAGTATACGGACACCGTGTTCACGGCGACCACCTCCCAGACCGGGCGCGGCGCTGCCTGCCGCAACCCTGACGGAAGCTGGACGCCGCTCAACTGATCCCTATTTCCTCCGTCGTAATGTCTGCTTCGCCTTCCGTCGCCAAATCGCCGCATCGAGCGTCTGTTGGCTTTAGTCCGCTTGATCGGTAAGAGAGCCACATGTGGTTCTGGGTCATCGCTGCGCTTCTAACGCTGGGATCGTGTCTCGCGATCCTGTGGCCGCTGATGCGCCCCCTTCGGGGCGTGGCGGCGGGCGGCGCTCACGACATCGAAGTCTACCGCGACCAGCTTTCGGAACTGGAACGCGATTCGGGACGCGGCCTGATCAGTTCGGCGGAAGCCGAGGAAGCAAGGGCCGAGATCGGGCGGCGCATTCTTCGCGCTGATGAGAAGCGTGTCCCCGGCGCTTCCCGCGATAGCCGGTCGGCGAAATGGGTGGTCACGGCAGCGGTCCTTGCCGTTCCCCTTGTCAGTTGGGGCCTTTACTCGTTGATCGGCTCGCCTGGCCTTCCGGGCGAGCCGCTGGCGGAGCGCCTTGCGAAGAATCCCGCCAACAGCAGCGTTGACGAGCTTGTCGCCCGCGCCGAAGCCTATCTCGCCAAAAATCCATCGGATGCGCGCGGGTGGGAGGTTCTCGCGCCGATTTATGTGCGCATGAACCGCTTCAACGACGCCGTAAGCGCCTATCAAAACGCCATCCGTCTCGCCGGCGACAGCGCCAAGCTTGAGGCGGGCCTCGGTGAAGCCATGGCCGGAGCTGATGGCGGCATGATCTCGGCTCGCGCGGAAGCGGCTTTCCACAAGGCCTTGCAATTGCAGCCTGCGAATGAGAAGGCGCGCTTCTTCCTGGCGACGGCCGCCGCGCAAGGCGGCAGGAAGGAAGAGGCGGCAACGGCGTTCCAATCCATGCTGGCCTCTCTCTCTTCCGATTCTCCTTGGCGTGGACCAGTGAGCGAGGCGCTTGCGAGCCTTTCCGGCAATCCCACAGCGCCGGCTTCGGCCAAGGCGACGCCTTCCGCCCCCGGTCCCACCGCCGCCGACGTGCAGGCGGCTTCCGGCATGTCCGGCGCGGATCGCCTGAAGATGATCGAGGGGATGGTCGCCAATCTCGACCGGAAACTCAGGAACAATCCCGCCGATCCGGAGGGCTGGCGGCGCCTCGTCCGTTCCTACAAGGTTCTGGGCAAGGAAAAGGAAGCTGAGGAAGCGGTGCAGCGCGGCGTAGCGGCACTTGGCGCAGGAACGGGCGCGGCAAAGGACCTCCAGACTTTCGCCGCTTCACTCGGCCTCGCGCGGACGGAGTGAAGTGTGACGCGAAAACAAAAACGGCTTTCGGTCATTCTCGGCGGCCTCGTCTTCCTCGGCGCGGCGACCACATTGACCTTCGTCGCGCTCGGCCAGAAGACGTCCTATTTCTACATGCCCTCCGATCTCGCCACCAACATTGTCGCCCCAGGCCAACAGATTCGCCTCGGTGGTCTGGTGAAGGACGGAACGCTGGTGCGTGACAAGGGAACGACCGTCACTTTCGACGTGACCGACAAGAAGAAGACCGTGAAAGTCACCTACACCGGCATTCTTCCCGATCTCTTCCGGGAAGGGCAGGGCGTCGTCGTGGAAGGGGCCTTCAATCCGGGCGGCACATTCGTGGCCGACAGCGTACTTGCAAAGCATGATGAGCGCTATATGCCGAAGAATGTCGCGGATGGGCTGAAGGCGAAGGGCGTCTGGCAACCCGACTAGGAAGAAAAATGGTGGAAACAGGTCATTTCGCGCTCGTTCTCGCCTTCGCCATGGCTCTGGTGCAGTCGGTTGTGCCCCTCACCGGCGCGCGGACGGGCAACGAGCGCATGATGGCGGTGGGGACCCCCGTCGCCCTGACCAGTTTCCTGCTGACCGCGATGGCCTTTGCCGCATTGGTCTCGGCCTATGTCGAGTCGGATTTCTCAGTCGCGAATGTGTGGGAGAATTCGCACTCGCTGCAGCCGCTCCTCTACAAGATCACCGGCACATGGGGAAATCATGAAGGCTCCATGCTGCTGTGGGTCCTGATCCTCACCTTTTTCGGCGCGCTCGTCGCGCTTTTCGGCCGCAACCTGCCCCTTTCGCTCCGGGCCACCGTTCTTTCCGTTCAGGGTTGGATCGGCTCCGCTTTCTTTCTCTTCATCCTTCTGACCTCCAATCCGTTCCGCCGCATCTTTCCGGCTCCGATCGAGGGCAGGGAGCTCAACCCGATTCTCCAGGATATCGGTCTCGCCATCCATCCGCCGCTGCTTTATCTCGGTTATGTCGGCTTCTCCATCTCCTTCTCCTTCGCCGTCGCCGCTTTGATCGAAGGACGGGTCGATGCCGCGTGGGCAAGATGGGTCAGGCCGTGGACGCTGGTGGCCTGGACCTTCCTGACAGGCGGCATCACCATGGGCTCCTACTGGGCTTATTATGAACTTGGCTGGGGCGGCTTCTGGTTCTGGGACCCGGTGGAGAACGCCTCCTTCATGCCATGGCTCGCAGGCACGGCGCTGCTCCATTCTTCCTTGGTGATGGAGAAACGCTCGGCGCTCAAGATATGGACGATCCTGCTCGCCATCCTGACCTTTTCCTTTTCGCTGCTCGGCACTTTCCTCGTCCGCTCGGGCGTGCTGACGTCGGTCCACGCCTTTGCGACCGATCCGAGCCGCGGCGTCTTCATCCTGTGCATCCTGACTCTCTTCATCGGCGGCTCTTTCGTGCTGTTTGCGTTGCGGGCCGGCAGCTTGACGGCGGGCGGGCTGTTCCACCCGATCTCCCGCGAAGGCGCGCTTGTCCTCAACAATCTGTTTCTCACCACGGCAGCCGCTACCGTGCTGGTGGGAACGCTCTATCCCCTCGTCATTGAAGCGATCTCCAAGGACCGTATCTCGGTTGGCCCGCCTTATTTCGAGCTGACCTTCGTGCCGGTCATGATTCCCCTTTTGCTCGCCGTGCCTTTCGGGCCGATGCTTGCCTGGAAGAGGGGCGATCTGCTTGCGGCGGCGCAACGCCTCTACTTTGCCTTCGGCGCGGCCTTGGTCGTCGTCTTGGCCGTCCTGCTTTTCGTTGATCGTCACGCGGTTCTGGCGGCCTGCGGTATCGGGATAGCCGCGTGGCTTATCCTCGGCGCCGTCACGGACATCGCGCTCAAATCCGGCGTCGGCAAGGTCGGGCTCGGGGTGGCGTTTCGTCGCTTCCTCAGCCTCCCGCGTTCCATGTACGGAACGGCGCTGGCGCATGCCGGGCTAGGGTTGACCCTTCTCGGCATTCTGGCGACGCTGACCTTCCAGGCGGAGAAGATCGTCTCCCTCAAGCCGGGCGATACAGTGACGGTTGCCGGCTACACGCTGACCTTCAAGGGGATCGTGCCGGATCAAGGCTCGAACTATACCGAGGCGCGCGCCGAATTTCCCTTCACCGACGCCTCCGGCCATCCGCTCGGCGTTATCTCTTCAGCGAAGCGGATATTCGTGGCGAGCCACACGCCGACCACGGAATCCGGCATACGCACGCTCGGCCTCGGCCAGCTTTATCTTTCTCTTGGTGACGAGGGGAAGGATGGTTCCTATGTGGTGCGAGTCTGGTGGAAGCCGCTGGTGACGCTGATCTGGTTCGGTGGCGTGGTGATGATGGCGGGCGGCGCGATCTCGCTCTTTGACCGGCGGCTGCGTGTCGGGGCTCCATCCGCGCGCCGGGCAAAAGCGGCATCGGCGAAGCCGCAAATATCATGAAGCTGGTTCGCTTCATTCTTGTCCTTGCGGCGCTTCTGGCGGCGGTGACGCCCGCTCTCGCCGTGCGCCCGGACGAAATGCTCAAGGATCCGAAGCTCGAGGCGAGAGCGCGCGAAATATCGAAGGAAGTACGCTGCCTCGTCTGCCAGAACGAATCGATCGACGATTCAAACGCCGACCTCGCCCATGATTTGCGCGTCCTTGTGCGCAAGCGCATCCTCGCCGGCGACAGCAACCAGCAAGTGCTCGACTACCTCGTCGCCCGCTACGGCGAATTCGTCCTCCTCGAGCCGCGCTTCGATCTGCGTAACGCCTTGCTCTGGGGGACTCCCGCCATATTGCTGATGGCGGGAGGCGTTTTCATGATCGGGAGCTGGCGATCTCGCCGGCGGCGGCAGGTGCCGCCCCTCTCCGAGGACGAGGCGGCGCGGCTCCAAGCCATTTTGGCGGAGCGTGATGGGTAGCCCCCCGGATCATGCGCTCTTTTACAACGATGACGGAAAAGCATCGGAACAAACCAGTTAGCAGTTTGTTTCCTTGTTGCGTTTATTTCGAATATCGGCGATATGTAGCTGGCCCGCATACGCGCAAGGGAGAGAACGATGATCGCCGCAAAAGCTCGGATTTTTGATGATCGTATGCCGTCGAGTGCAGAGATCGAAAGCGCGAATCAGCTTCGCCAAATTCTGGCGAGCAATATTAAAGACGACGAGCCGACGCGGCTGAAACTTGCCTTCGATGCCGAGACACGGGCCGACGTCGTGCTGGCGCCAGCTTTGGCACGCTCCTTCATGGCGCTGTTGCGATATGTAGGTAGTGGACGTGCGGTCACCATAGTTCCAACTGAAGAGATGCTCACCACGCAGCGGGCCGCTGATATTCTAAACGTCTCGAGACCTCATCTGATCAAGCTCCTGGAGCAAAAAAAGATCGCTTACGATATGGTCGGCCGGCACCGGCGGATTCGGGCGCAGGACTTGTTTGACTACAAACGGAAACGTGATGCTGATCGGGCGAAGGCCCTGGATGATCTAGCCGCCATGGACGCGGACCTAATCTAAAACTGCGCCAGTGTGATGATGGCAAACCGTTACACGGCAATAATCGATGCATGCGTGTTAGCGGGTGCCTTGCCTCGTAATATGATTCTAACTCTGGCGGAGGCGGGATTCTTCCGCCCCCGCTGGTCTGCTAAAATCCTGGCCGAGACAGAACGTGCCATCTGTTCGATCCACCTAAAACATGGGGTTGCAGACCCTGAAGCGGTGGCCAGCCGTCATTGCGATGCGATCAAACGTGCGTTTCCGGAAGCAATGATCGAAGATTACGAAAAGCTGATCGCAGGATGTGAGTTGCCAGATGACGATGATCGTCACGTGCTCGCTGCCGCAATCCAGGCGCGCGCTTCTGTGATCGTAACGGAAAACACCAGACATTTTCCAGTTGAGGTCCTTGGACAATTCAACGTCATCGCTTCAACAACTGATGAGTTCTTGGCAGACGTCATCGATCTTTACACGCCTGGCGCTGTCGCTGCCCTCCGCGCGATGAGGCAGCGCTTCAAGAAACCGGAGTTCGATGCAGAGAGCCTGCTTTTAAAGATGGAAAGTGCCGGCCTAAGTCAAACGGCAAATTTACTCGTTGGCGAAGTCGAGTCGCTTTAATGCCAGGCCCAACCGAGACGCTGTCGTTTGCCGCACCGCCTTCAGGGCAGAGCTTCGCTAGCCCAACTGGCCGCCACGCCGGTTCCCGCAAATCGTTCCTTTTCCAACCATTACGAAAGTTTCATTCGCAGGAAACGATCACGTAATGTCGGGTGTTCTATGCCAGTGTCACAGGATGCCAGTCAGTGCATCCAAAAGATAATGGCCAGATAAAAGGAATGTCACGATGAACAAGCTCGTCCGCCCTACCGGCATTGTACGCAAACACTTCCTTGCTGCGGCCGCGACGATCGCGCTGGCAAGCGCGGTGGGTTACGGTGTCGTCGCCACGACCACGCCGGTTTTCGCCGATCCGGTCTATGTCGCCGCCCAGTCGAACGTCCCGAGTTTTGCCGATCTCGTGCAGAAGGTTTCGCCCGCCGTGGTCAGCGTTCGGGTCGAATCGCGCGTTCAGCCCACGTCGGATGACGGTTCGGATTTTTTCAGCGGTCCCGGTTGGGACCAGCTTCCCGACAACAGCCCCTTGAAGCGCTTCTTCCGCGATTTTGAGCAGGAGCAGGGCCATCGTCCCGCGCCGCACCAGAACGAGGGTAAGGGAAGGTTGCGCCCGACGGCGCAGGGGTCGGGCTTCTTCATTTCCGACGATGGCTATGTCGTCACCAACAATCACGTCGTCCAGGGCGCGCAGGCGTTCACCGTTGTCCTCAATGATGGCACCGAATTGAAGGCGAAGCTCGTCGGAACCGATCCGCGTACCGACCTTGCCGTGTTGAAGGTCAACGCTCCGGACCGGAAATTCACCTATTTGAGCTGGGCCGACGATTCCAAGGTGCGCGTCGGCGATTGGACGCTTGCCGTCGGCAATCCGTTCGGTCTCGGAGGCACGGTCACGGCTGGTATCGTCTCGGCCCGCGGCCGCGACATCGGCGCAGGCCCCTATGACGATTTCATCCAGATCGACGCCCCGGTCAATCACGGCAATTCGGGCGGTCCGTCCCTCAACCTCAACGGCCAGGTCATCGGCATCAATACGGCGATCTTTTCGCCGTCGGGCGGCAGCGTCGGCATCGCCTTCGCCATTCCGGCGTCTACGGCAAAGACGGTCGTTCAGGACCTGATCAAGAACGGTCAGGTGTCGCGCGGATGGCTCGGCGTCGAGATCCAGCCCGTTACCAAGGACATCGCCGAATCGCTTGGCATTTCCAACCATAAGGGCGCGCTCGTGTCCGAGGCCCAGGAAGGTCCCGCCAAGGCCGCCGGCGTCAAGACGGGAGACATCATCACCGCGGTCAACGGCAAGGAGGTCGATTCGCCAAAGGATCTTGCTCGCATGATCGGCGAAATGTCGCCGAACAAGCCGGTGACACTGTCCGTCTGGCGTGACGGCAAGACCCAGAGCATCGATGTGACGCTCGGAAAAATGCCCGCATCCACCAAGATGGCGTCCAACGATCAGCAGAACAACGACAACAACCCCACCCAGAATTCCTCTGGTACGCTGAACAAGCTTGGCCTGACTGTTGCACCTTCGGACAATGGACAGGGTCTTGTGGTTACGAACGTCGAGGCCAACAGCGATGCGTCCGACAAGGGCATTCGCACGGGTGACGTCATCGTGGCCGTGAATTCCAAGCAAGTGAATTCAGCGGCGGATATCGACAAAGCCACTGCGGAAGCGGTCAAGGAAGGGCGCAAGGCCATCCTGCTGCAGATCAGGCATGACAAGAACAACCGGTTCGTGGCGCTCCCCGTCGGCAACGGTTGACGCCATCCCGCAATCCTCGGCGCCGGCTGCCCTACACACCCCCGACAGCCGGCCCTTGGGCGCAAGGGATCGGTTAAGTTGCTGTTTCTTGTAGCCGGTTCCGGCGGCAGCGGGTCCCATCACCCGCTGCCGTATTTTTTTTGCGCGCCGAAGATGTCATATCTTCAGGAGAAGGAAAATGAACGAGAACACTGCAGCGGCCGCCGATGCGGAGCAAAAGGTCTCCATGAAGATTCTTGTGATTGAGGATGATCGCGAAGCCGCCGATTATCTCGAAAAAGCTTTTGCAGAAGCCGGGCACACGGCCCACATCGCGGGCGACGGCGAGACGGGTTATACGCTCGCCCATACCGGCGAGTACGACGTGCTTGTCGTCGATCGCATGCTGCCGCAGCGCGACGGCCTTTCTGTCATCGCCGGTTTGCGGGCGCGTGGCAACGAGACCCCCGTGCTCATTCTTTCGGCCCTTGGAGAGGTGGACGATCGCGTCACCGGCTTGAGGGCCGGCGGGGACGATTACCTCACCAAGCCCTATGCGTTTTCGGAATTGCTCGCGCGCGTCGAGGTTCTGAACCGCCGCGCCGGCGCCAAGGACATCGAGACCGTTTACAGGGTCGGCGACCTCGAACTTGATCGCCTGTCCCATACCGTTCGCCGCGCTGGCGCCGAGATCACCCTTCAACCCCGCGAATTCAGGCTTCTCGAATATCTCATGCGTCACGCCGGCCAGGTGGTGACGCGCACCATGTTGCTCGAAAATGTCTGGGATTATCATTTCGACCCGCAGACCAACGTCATCGACGTGCATGTCTCGCGCTTGCGCGGCAAGATAGAGAAGGGATTCGAAAAACCCGTGCTGCACACCGTTCGCGGCGCGGGGTATATGCTGAGAGCCTGACCGCGCATGGCCACGCTGCGCGCGATCATGAAGACGACCGCCGCGCGGCTGTCGGCGCTTTATCTCATCCTGTTCGCCATTTGCGCGACGCTGCTCGTCTTTTACATGACGTCGCTTTCCGTGCGGATGCTGGAAAGGCAGGTCCAGGACACCATCACGGAGGATGTTCAACGGCTCGCGCTTGGTTATGAACGCGGCGGACTGCCGCTACTCGTGCGCGCTGTCGAATTGCGGTCGCGCCAGCCGGGGGCGAATCTGTATCTGCTCGCCAGCCCGTCCGGTCAGATTTTGACCGGCAATGTGGAGAGCCTCGAGGCGGGTGTTTTGGGGACAGTGGGGTGGACGAGCCACCCCTTCACCTATGTCCGCTATGGCGAGGGCGCAGGCGACCGCCGCCCCGGTACGACCAGCGAGCGCATCAAGCCGAACGAGGTAGCCGAACATCAGGCGATCGCGCTCGTCTTGCCGCTGCCGAACAAGATGATCCTGCTCGTCGGCCGCGATCTCGGCGAGCCGGAGGCGTTTCGCGACGTCGTGCGCCGATCGCTGATGTTCGCGCTTGGCACGATGGGGCTGGGCGCGCTGATCATCTGGTTCTTCGTCGGCCGCGCCGCGCTACGGCGCATCGACAATGTCTCCGAGGCGAGCCGCCGTATCATGGGCGGCGATCTCGCGGGCCGGCTACCCGTGACGGGCGCCGGCGACGAATTCGACCGTTTGTCGGAAAATCTCAATAGCATGCTCGCCCGCATCGCCGAATTGAACGAGGGGCTGAAACATGTCTCCGATAACATCGCCCACGACCTGAAGACGCCGCTCACGAGGCTGCGCAATCGCGCCGAGGCGGCTCTCGCCGGCGTCCGCGATACGGGTCAATATCGGGAGGCGCTCGAGGGCACCATCGCGGAATCGGACCAACTGATCCGCACTTTCAACGCCATCCTGATGATTTCCCGTCTCGAAGCGGGCTATTCCGCCGAGCACATGACGGATGTGGACTTGAACGCCATTGTCAGCGACGTCGTTGAGCTCTACGAACCAGTGGCGGAGGAGGAGGGCGTTCGGTTGCAATCATCGATCGACGGCGAACATCATATTCAGGGCAACAGGGAACTGATCGGCCAGGCCCTGTCCAATATCGTCGACAACGCCATAAAGTATTCCGCCCGGTCCTGCGAGCTTCCACTCGCGACGGTATCGCTCGCCGGCAGCGGCGGCGCGGTCAGCCTCATCGTTGACGATAACGGGCCCGGCATTCCAAAGGACGACCGCGAAAGGGCGACGGAGCGCTTCGTGAGGCTGGAGAAAAGCCGGTCGCGACCCGGATCCGGGCTTGGGCTCAGTCTCGCGAAAGCCGTGATGAAGCTCCATGGCGGCAGGCTCGAATTGTCGGGGCGCGAACCGGGATTGTCGGTCGCGATGATTTTTTCTGCCGAACAAGGTGGCAAGAAGCCATGAGCCCGCGCGTTTCTGGCTCGGCGGACGGCGCCGACTGGTTTGGAGAAACGGCGCGGGAGCTCCAGCCGCTCGATGAAGAGGCGGCGAGGAAACAGGCGCTCGACCTTGCCGACGACGCCGAGCAAAGAGGCGCCGTTCGCCTCGCGGAGGTTCTCCGTTCGAAATCGCCGCTCTCCCATTTTCTGGCGGCGGCATTCGATCTCTCCTTCTTCTTGCGCGACTATGCTCGCAGGCAGCCGTCGGCGCTCGAAAAGCTGTTTGAGCAGCCGGTGGAGGGGAGGCTTGCTACCATAGGCGAAGACATCCGCGGATTGCCCTTTGCCGAAGGCATGTCCGAACAGGCGCTGATGGCCGGGTTGCGCGATCTGAAAGCCGAGGCGCACTTCCTGATCGCGCTTGCCGATCTGGCCGCGGAAAACGCAGCGCCGCAATCGACGCGAAGGCTGAGCGCGCTTGCCGAGGTTTGCGTTGGCGCGGCTGTTTCCTTCCTGCTTCTCGACGCCGACCGGCAGGGCAAGCTCGTCTTGCCGGACAAGGCCAATCCGGGCCGCGGCTCCGGCTGGATCGTGCTCGCCATGGGGAAGCTGGGAGCCGGCGAACTCAATTTCTCCTCCGATATCGACCTGATCGTCTTTTTCGATCCACGGGCTCCCGCAATCGTCGCTCCGCTGGACACGTCTGAACATTTCGTCCGCTTGACGCGTCGCCTTGTGCGTATCCTCCAGGACCGTACCGGGAATGGCTATGTCTTCCGCACCGATTTGCGCCTGAGGCCTGATCCGGGCTCGACGCCGCTCGCCATACCCGTCGAGGCGGCGTTTCATTATTACGAAGGCCGGGGTCAGAACTGGGAACGCGCCGCCATGATCCAGGCGCGGCCGATCGCCGGCGATATTGCCGCGGGCGAAGCGTTCCTCAGGGAACTCCAGCCCTATGTCTGGCGTAAATATCTGGATTATGCCGCGATCGCCGATGTCCATTCGATCAAGCGCCAGATCCATGCGCATCGGGGTCATGGCGAGATCGCGGTGGCCGGTCATAACGTCAAGCTTGGGCGCGGCGGCATTCGCGAGATCGAATTCTTCGTGCAGACGCAACAGCTGATCGCCGGCGGCCGCTTTCCCGAGCTTCGAGGCCGCGCGACCGTGCCGATGCTCGCCGAACTCGCATCCCGCGGCTGGATCACCGATGAGGCCCGAGACGCGCTGACTAGGCAATACTGGTTTCTTCGCGATGTTGAGCACGCGATCCAGATGGTCGCCGACGAGCAGTCGCACACGCTGCCCGAGGATGATGACGGGCTGAAGCGCATCGCCCATATGCTGGGCTTTGAGAGCAGGAATGCCTTTGCGCAGGCATTCCGGACGTCGCTGCTTCTTGTCGAGAAGCATTACGCCGCGCTTTTCGAGACGGCGCCGCAGCTTTCCTCCGGCATCGGCAATCTCGTCTTCACCGGCGATGTCGATGATCCCGATACGCTTCGGACGCTTTCCGGGCTCGGTTTCGAACGGCCGAGCGACATGGCGCGCATCATCCGCACCTGGCATTTCGGCCGCTATCGCGCCACGCAATCCGCCGAAGCGCGGGAGCGACTGACCGAACTGACGCCGGCTCTTCTGCAGGCATTCGGGGAGACGAAGCGGGCGGATGAGGCCTTGATCCGCTTCGATGCGTTCCTGTCGGGCTTGCCGGCCGGCATCCAGCTCTTTTCGCTGCTGCAATCGAATCCCGCGCTGCTGGCGCTTATGGCGCGGATCATGGGGGCCGCGCCTCGTCTCGCCGAAATCATTACGCATCGTCCGCACGTCTTCGATGGCTTGCTCGACCCGGGCCTGATGAGCGAACTGCCGAGCCGCGCCTATCTCGCGGAAAGGCTCCGCACCTTCTTGGAAGGCACGCGCCTCCACGAGGAGACGCTCGATCGTTTGAGGACCTTCGCCAACGAACAGAAATTCCTGATCGGCGTCCGGTTGCTGACGGGCGCCATTGACGCGGCGCGGGCCGGCCATGCCTTTTCCGACCTTGCTGACCTGACGATCGACGCCACCCTGCAGGCGGTTCAAGCGCGATTCGCGGCGCGCCATGGCGTCGTGAAGGGCGGCGCGGTCGCCATTCTCGGCATGGGGAAGCTCGGTAGCCGAGAATTGACGGCCGGATCGGATGTGGACCTGATCCTTCTCTACGACCATGACGAGGATGCGGAGGATTCGGATGGTGAAAAGCCGCTTCCGCCCTCGGTTTATTTCATCAGGCTCACACAGCGCCTCATCGCGGCGGTTTCCGCACCGACGGCGGAAGGCGTTCTCTACGA
>JBQCEL010000168.1:0-2166 GCA_051960255.1 Rhizobiaceae bacterium | reverse complement strand
GGCAGCCGGCGAGGGGTCAAGTTCCGGCTCGAAAACGCTTGGAAGGCGCCCGCCGTCCTTGACCTCCATGCCCGCCGCTTCCAGGCCTGCCCGAAATCCTTCAGCAATGGCGCCTGCCGTCGTAGCGGAGCCGGTGAAGGCGCCTGCGCCGATCCAGTTCTGCGTCGGCCTCGGGGGCAGGAAGGCCTGCAGCGCCTCGTTCCATTCGGGCTTGCCGCCCGCTTGGCTCGCCAAATGGACGGCAGGCGACCATCCGCCGGAAACGGCGAGGCAATCCACGGTGAGCGAAACCGGATCGCCCGATATCATCCCGGTCGCCGCCTCAAAGCCGCGGACCTTGATACCGGCCAAGGCTTTCGCCCCTTCGGCTGCGACGACGGCCTGACGGAGCCGCACTTCCGCGCCTGCCTTGGAGGCGAGATTGCGCGCCGCCGAGCTGATCTCGGGCCTGACATCGACGATTGCGACGATTGTCGCGCCGGCGTCCTTGAGATTGGCGGCGGCGGCGTAGGCGCTGTCGTTATTGGTGAAGAGTGCGATGCGCTCGCCCGGCAGGACGCCATATTCGCCCGCGAAGCGCTCCGCGGCCCCGGCGAGCATCACGCCCGGCAGGTCGTTGCCGGGGAAAATCAGCGGGCGTTCGAAGCCGCCTGTCGCGAGCACGACCGCTTTGGCGCGGATCGTCCAGTGGCGGTGCCGCGGCTCGCCGATAGCCGTCTCGGCCTTGTGATCGGAGACACGTTCCAGAGCCGCGAGCGTATTGCCGTCATAATAGCCCCACACTGTCGTGCGCGGCAAAAGCCTGACATTTTCCATGCCGGCAAGCTCGTCGGCCAGCCCCGAGGCCCATTCCGAAGCCGGCTTTCCGTCGACCTCGCCGCCCGACCATTTCGCCGTGCCGCCGAACGCCGCCTCCAGGTCGGCCAGGATGACGCGCGCGCCGTCCGATGCCGCCGTCCTCGCCGCCATGAGACCGGCTGGCCCGCCGCCGACGACAAGCACGTCGCAGAAGGCATTCATGCGCTCGTAGCGCGCGGTGTCGGCAGCTATGCCGGCTTGGCCGAGACCAGCGGCGCGGCGGATGAAATGCTCGCAGAACATCCAGAACCGCGTGCCCTTCAATGGTCCGATCACCGGGCCCATGAAGGTCTTGTAATAGAATCCGGCGGAGATCAGTTTGCCGGCCAACTGGTTGATCGCGCCGACATCGAAAGCGAGCGAGGGCGAACGGTTTTGGCTGACGGCATTCAACCCGTCGTAAATTTCGATCTCGGTGACGGGAATATTGGGCTCGCGGATATCGCCCCTGAGCAGCGTCACGAGCGCGTTGGGCTCGTCGATGCCGGCCGTCATGACGCCGCGCGGGCGATGATATTTGAAGGAGCGGCCGAAAAGCGTCACGCCATTGGCGAGCAGCGCGGAGGCCAGCGTATCGCCGGCATGGCCGGTAAAGCTGCGCCCGTCGAAGGTGAAGCGGATCGGCCGCGTCCGGTCGATGCGGCTGCCGGCGGCACTACGGCGCGGGCTCATGCCTTGCCTCCCTTCCGGCGTTCCAGATGTTTCGGTTCGCCATGCTCGCGGGCGAAGCCGACGAAGCTGATGACATGGGTAAGCGTGTTGCGGGTAACGAGGAGATGCGCGCGGCAGCCGCCGGAATGCTGCCAGAACTCGCGGTGCTCTCCGGCGGTGTTTATCCGATCATAGACATAGTCGTTCCAGGCCGCCTGGTCGGTCGAGGCGGGATCGGGACGGGTGCGGTTGGCGTCGCCCTGATAGGTATATTCGGAGAGGTCGCGCGGGCCGCAATAGGGACAGGTGATGAGCATTTCTCTGGGACCTAATGCAGCCTGGGCGTGGCGCCCTGGCCCTTTTCGTCGACGATGAAGCCGCGCTTGAACCGGTCGAGCGTTATCGCGGCATTGAATTTGTGCGGCCTGTCCTGCGCGATCGTATAGGCAAAGCACCAACCCGAAGCGGGCGTCGCCTTGAAGCCGCCATAACACCAGCCGCAATTGAGATACATGCCGGGCAGGGGTCCCGTCGTGATGATCGGCGTGCCGTCCATCGACATGTCCATCAGGCCGCCCCAGGAGCGCAGGAGCCTGACGCGCGCAAGGCCGGGGAAAAGCGCCACCATCTCGGCCATGACTTCCTCGACGATCGGCA
>JBQCEL010000167.1:0-5779 GCA_051960255.1 Rhizobiaceae bacterium | reverse complement strand
CCTGCTTCGTCAGGCCGATTGAAACGCGCGTGACCTTGCCGATCTTGTCGACGTCCGGCTGTTCGTCGCGGTCCTCCGCCTCCGTGTCGCCGCTCCAACCGAACCACACGCCGCCGCGCTGTTTCAGCGCATCGGCGAGGCCGACGGCCAACCCGCCTGTCTGGGTCGTCTTCCTCAGATTGGCGACACGGTTGGAGACAATGACAAGCCTGCTCAAATGACCGACTCCCACGGGCGCGAGAGTCCCGCATAACTGCAATTACCGCTGACGCGGAGATCAAGATTCGCCATCAGCGCCCCCGGTCCGCGCTCTTACGCCGCTTTCCTCGAAGCTCGCCGCCAGCAGGCCGAGCCAGGAACGGAATTCGTCGATGCTTGTGGCCCGGTAAGCTGCCTGGGTGGGGCCAGGGCCGACCTTGATGGACATCCCGCCAAGCGCTTTCATCGCAGGGAACGCATCCTCGTCCGTGGCGTCGTCGCCGGCGAAAACCGGATGACGGCCCCTGAACGGTTCTTCCCGCATGAAAGCTCGGATCGCATCAGCCTTTGTCGCATGCCCCCCCTTGATTTCGATAACCATTTTGCCGTGCAAAAGTTGCAAGCCTGGGTTCTCGTTGACGATGGCGCGTGCGGCCGCCATGCATTGCGCCTCAAGCTCCGGGCGTTTGCGATAGTGGAGCGCGATCGAGCCGGGCTTATCCTCGACCGGGATACCGGCATGACCGAGCGAAAAGGTCCTGAGTCTGTTCCTCACCTTCAGCAGAGACGCTTCGTCGATCGGCATGCGCAGCATGTCGCCTTGGGCGTTACGCCGTTCGAGGCCGTGCACGCCCGCCAGGGGCAGTTCCAGCGGCGCGACAAGACGCTGGAGATCGGCGACGGATCGTCCCGAAATGATCGCGACGGCTGAGCCGGTGGCCTGTTTGAGGCGTTCAAGCGACCGTCTCTCGGCAGGTAGCAGGGCGACCGCGGAGGGGTCGTCCGAGAAATCGGCCAGCGTTCCGTCGAAATCGAGAAAGAAGGCGGCGCTTTCCCGGCGCAGGCTGGAAGTATCGAAATCGGAAAGAGGAAATGGCGTCGGGGCCATGTCTTCTCCTTGCAGAGGTTTCGCGGAATCGGCCTGTCACAATGTCATAGGGCGCAAAGCGCCGGGGCGAAACCGCTTCGGTCGAAAAGCTTTGCCGGAAGGGGCAATTCCGCCACCCGTGCCATCCTCTACACGGGTGGGGCGCTTTCGGTTCCATATCTTCGCGCATTTGCAGCTTGCTTTTTTCCGGTGATGGCGTCCTGATTGAGCCTGGACACATGCAATCGCGGAGGAGGAGCGGAATGCCCCGATCGATGGAAGGCCGGCATGTCGTCATCACCGGAGGGTCGGGAGCGCTCGGCGGCGCCGTCGCGGCGCGTTTTGCCGCCGCCGGCGCGATCTGCCATCTGCCGGTCCGGTCGATGCCGGAGCAGGCGGCTTTCGAGGCGGGGCCGAATATCGTCGCGGTCGAGGGGATCGACCTGACGCGCCAGGAGGATGTCGACCGGTTTTATGAGGGCGTGCCCGATCTTTGGGCGTCTATCCACGCCGCGGGAGGATTCGCGATGGGTGCAGTGGTCGACACGTCCCTCGACGATTTCCGTCGGATGATCGAGATCAATGCCGCGACCGCCTTTGCCTGCTGCCGCGCGGCCGCCCGCAACATGCGCGCCAATGGCATCGAGGGACGCATCGTCAATGTCGCGGCGCGTCCGGGCCTCGATCCCCGAAGAGGGGCCAGGACAACGGCCTACACGGCGAGCAAGGCGGCCATCGTGGCGCTTACGATGGCGCTGGCGGAAGAGTTGAAGGACGACCGTATACTGGTCAACGCCGTCGCGCCCTCGACACTCGACACGCCAACAAACAGGGCCCAGATGCCAAATGCCGACACGTCTAAATGGGTAACGCTCAAGGCGGCGGCTGAGACGATCTTCTACCTCGGTTCGCCCGCCAATATGGCCGCCAGCGGGACGGTCATACCGCTTTACGGGCGCGCCTGAGGCGCATCCAGGCCATTCGGGCAGCCACCGCTATATTTCACTGAATCTTCCGGCGGATCGGCGTGAGTCACGACAATCACCTGCTTGTTCAGACGGGCTCTTCCATGGCTATATCCTATCGCATATAACGTTGGCGAGCAGTGGTGCGAAAAGGCGAAGCAGGGAGAGCCAGCATGCTGACGCGCAGGATTTTCGGCATCAGGATTGCGCCTCTTATGGGGGGCGCTATTGCGGGGCTTCTTGCCGTTACGCCGGCAGCGCTCGCAGCCAATACCGTCACCGTTTTCGCCGCCGCCAGTCTCAAGAACGCGCTCGACGACGTCAACCACGCCTGGAAAGCCGATACCGGCAAGGAGGCCAGGATTTCCTATGCGGCCAGTTCCGCGCTTGCGAAGCAGATCGAGGCCGGCGCGCCGGCCGATCTATTCGTTTCGGCCGATCTCGACTGGATGAAATACCTCTCCGACAAGGAGCTAACGCAGAACAGGACCGAAGTCAGGCTGCTCGGCAACAAGCTGGTGTTGATCGCGCCGAAAGCTTCTGCCAAGCCGGTGAAGGTCACAGCGCATCTCGATCTTGCCGGCCTGCTCAAGGGCGGCCATCTTGCCATGGCCAATACGGACGCGGTTCCGGCAGGCAAGTACGGCAAGGCGGCGCTCGAGAAGCTTGGCATATGGACATCGGTCGAAGGCAGGATCGCACAGGCGGAAAATGTCCGGGCCGCGCTCAAGCTCGTTGCCACGGGCGAGGCGCCCTATGGCATCGTCTATCAGACCGACGCGCATGCGGAGCCGAGCGTCACGATCGTCGGCGAATTCCCCGAAGGCAGCTATCCGCCGATTATCTATCCGGCCGGTCTGATCGCCGGCTCGAAGAACCCGGATGCCGCAGCCTTTCTGAAATATATGCAAACGGCGAAGGCCAAGGCGCTTTTCGAGAAGCAGGGCTTCACCTTCCTGCCGGCGGCGGCGTCGAATTGAAAATGGATCCCGCGGCGCAATGAACTGGTTGGGGAACTGGCTGGGCCTCGGTCCCGACGAATGGAGCGCGGTCCGCCTGTCGCTGCAGGTGTCGTCTGTCGAGATGATCGTCAGCCTGCCTTTCGGCATCATCGCGGCAATGGTGCTTGCGCGCGGCAAGTTCCGGGGCAAATCCTTTCTTGACGGCGTTATCCACCTGCCGCTCGTCCTGCCTCCGGTGGTAACTGGTTATCTCCTCCTCATCACCTTCGGCAGGCGCGCGCCCGTCGGCGCCTTTCTCGCCGATCATTTCGGGATCGTGTTTGCCTTCCGGTGGACCGGGGCGGCGCTTGCCTGCGGCATTATGGGCTTCCCGCTCATGGTGCGCGCCATCAGGCTTTCCGTCGAGGCGGTGGACAGGCGGCTTGAATCCGCCGCCGGAACGCTCGGCGCCAATCCGGCCTGGGCCTTCGCGACCGTCACGCTGCCTCTCATCCTGCCCGGCGTCATCGCCGGCATGATCCTCTCCTTCGCCCGCGCCATGGGCGAGTTCGGCGCCACCATCACTTTCGTCTCCAATATTCCCGGCGAGACGCAGACGCTGCCCTCCGCCATTTACACCTTCACCCAGGTGCCGGGCGGCGACGCCGGCGCGCTACGCCTCACGCTCGTGTCGGTCACCGTTTCTATGGCGGCGCTGGTCATCTCCGAAGCGCTGGCCCGACATGTCGGCCGCAGGCTCCAGACCCGATGACGCTCTCCGTCGCCGTCCGACGCAGGCTGGGTGCGTTCGATCTCGATGCGACTTTCGAGAGCGAGGGACGCCTGACCGTCCTGTTCGGGCCGTCGGGGTCGGGAAAGACCTCCGTCGTCAATCTCATCGCCGGCCTGCTCAAGCCGGATTGGGGACGAATCGCCGTCGATGGCCGCGTCCTTGTCGATACCAAGGCGCAGATCTCCATCCCCATGCACCGCCGCAGGATTGGCTATGTCTTCCAGGACGCGCGCCTTTTTCCGCACCTCACCGTCCGCCAGAATCTTGGCTATGGCCGATTCTTCGCGCCAAAAACGGAGCGGAAGGAGGATTTCGCGCATGTGGTCGACCTTCTCGGCATCGATCATCTGCTCGACCGCCGGCCGAGCCTGCTTTCGGGCGGCGAGAAGCAGCGCGTGGCGATCGGGCGCGCGCTTCTGTCCAGCCCCCGGCTTCTGCTAACGGACGAGCCGCTTGCTGCGCTGGACGAGGCGCGCAAGGCCGAGATCATGCCTTACCTGGAACGGCTTCGCGACGAGACGAAGGTCCCGATCGTCTATGTCAGCCATTCGATCGCAGAAGTGGCGCGGCTGGCGACGACGATTGCCGTCATGGCGGAGGGGAAGGTGGTCGCATGCGGCGCAGCCCGCGACATTGTCGGCCGGCTTGACCTGATGCCGCCGGAAGAGCGCCGCGAAGCCGGCGCCGTACTCGACATGGTGGTGGCGGAACAGGACAGGCATTTCGGCATGACGGTGCTGCGCTCGGCGGCCGGCGACATCCGTGCAGTCGGCCTGAATTACGCGATCGGCTCGGTGCATCGCGTCCGCATCCGGGCGCGCGACGTGATGCTTGCGGTGGAACGTCCGGTCGGCCTCAGTGCGCTCAATATCCTGTCGGGAACAATCGCGGCGGTTCAGCCGGCCGGCGATCACCTGATCGAGGTCCGGCTCAACTGTCATGGCGAGACGATCATCTCGCGGATCACGCGACAATCGCTGGAGACGTTGGCCCTCGCGGTTGGGCGTGAGGTCTTCGCGGTGGTGAAGGCGGTGGCCTTCGACGAGGGCACCGTCTCCCGTGAAGAACGTATCGAGACGTGACGCGGGCGTCTGGTTGAGGCATGGTGACGTATTATTTCCGACGGGATGCTCCATGCCTTCGCTTAGCCTCAGAATAAATCTCGATCCGGAAGGGAGGATCGGGCCGGGCAAAATCCAACTCCTCGAGCAGATCGCCGCCTTCGGCTCGATATCGGCGGCGGCGCGTGCCATGGAGATGTCCTACAAGCGAGCCTGGGATCTCGTGGAAGAGATGAACAGGCTCTTCGGCAAGCGGCTTGTTTCCGGGCAGACCGGCGGAAAGCATGGCGGCGGCGCACAACTGACGCCCGTCGGTCTTGCTGTCGTCAGCCGTTTCCGCGCCATCGAACGCGCCGCGACGGCCGCCGCCGCACAGCAGCTTACCGCCCTGCAAGCGGAGATCGAGAACGGATAATGGCGGGTGCATGGGGGTTTCCGGCCATGTTTTTGGCGGCTGGAACAGCGGAAGGCAGTGCGTGGTGCTTCGTGTCGTGTCGGAACCGTGAGAGGGGAGGTTTGCGCTTATGTGCGGAATCAACCAAGGCCGAGCCAGGAGGATCGTGGCGAATGCCCATCGAAATCGGATGTAAGAGCATGGAACGGCAGAAAATGATCGATGAATTGGCGCGGCTCTTGCCGAGCGCCAGGGCGCGCGCTGTTTATCTCAGGTTGGACGATGCTGCGCTTCAAGAAGCTCTCGTTCGGCTCCTCCGCAATACCGATCGCGTTCGTCGAGCCGGCGGTACGCTCGGCGCGGCGAATTTCGGTTTGCGCCTCTCCGGCCGCGATGCGTGACGATTTCCGCAATATTGATATAGAGCGTTCGGACATTGACGGCCGCTATGCCTGGATGCGCCTTGCCGTCTCGGTGCTGATCGGCGCGATCGGCGGCGTCGGCATGTGGGCGGTCATCGTCGTGCTGCCCGCGGTGCAAGCGGAGTTCGGCGTGGACA
>JBQCEL010000166.1:0-3190 GCA_051960255.1 Rhizobiaceae bacterium | reverse complement strand
GACGGCAGCACGGCGCGCTGAGCCGTGCACGTCACGCAGACATCCTGATGGTCCGCTGCCGCGCATCTTCCTGCCTGGAGGATGTGCCGCGGCCGATGCAATGATAGGCCAAGCCATATCGCGTCGCCTCCCCGGGCTCATAGATGTTGCGGAGGTCAAAAAGCCTGTGCGCCTTCATCACCGCTTTCAGACGCTGGAAATCCAGCGAACGGAACTCACTGGCCTCGCAAGGCGACACGCGCCGTTTCATGCCGTCTCGAAGCATTCGGGAGCAATCACGGACGGCGGGTAGAAGCGCTCAATCCTCTGCCGGACATGCCGCTGATAGCTGGACTGGCCGGCACGCAGGCGAGCGCCTCCCCGAAGAGCCGCCAAGCGATCGGGATCGCCGGAAATTCTCATCACCGCGTCTGCCAGCTCCTGCTCGACGGCCAGCCGGCTCCGCGTCTTCCCGGCGACGACGGCGCCGCAGCTTTCGTCAACCGCCACACCCGAGCCTCCGAGGTCGAGACAGACCACCGGCAGTCCATGCGCCAGCGCTTCTCCGATGACATTGGCGGCCGAGTCATGGAGGCTTGGAAACAGGAACACGTCATGCGCAGAATAGAGTTGGCTCATCCGGTCATGCGGCACATTGCCCGCAAACCGGACGAGATCGGCAATCCCCAGTTGCGCGGCGACGGCGCGAAGATAGCTTTCGTCCGGACCGGTGCCGGCGATGGTGAAGGAGATATCAGGCACTTGCCGCCGCAAGCGTGCGATGGCGCCGAGCGCGAGCTGTGCTCCTTTCCAATACTCCAACCGGCCCGCGAACAGGATCGCCAGCCCGGTGGCAGACGCTCGCGCCGGAACCTCTCGTCGCGGCACGACCGGCGGCGCATAAATATCCGCGATCACGAATGTCTTCGCTCGCCACCATACCGGCACATGGCCGCGAGTGGCCTCATCCGTCACCAGGATCGCGTCCGCCTGAGCGAGGCACCTCAGGACCATCGGATCGAAACGGCTCATCAGGTTGGCGAAATCGCGCTTCAGTTCGAATTTCCACCCCCGCGCCGGAAAGCCCCGCCTCAGCCGCCACGGCGTGCTTTGGCCGCCGCCGACGGGTCCGAAAATGAACCGCGGGCCAAGGCCGCCCAGAAAGGAGGGCCAGCGCAGGACGGTCCAGGTAAGATGGTGGATCACGTCGAAAGGCTTTTCGGCGTGCAGGCCGGCAACGAGTTTCCGGGCCGTCATTTGCCAGAGATAATAATGCTGGCGTATGCGGCGGGCATCCGCATAGCCGGGACCGGGCCAGCCCGGTATATCGTGAAAGACGAAATTCAGCCGACCCGGCAAACCGTGTTCCCGCCCGTACCGCGCGACGGCGTCGCGGTGGTGGCTGCCGCAGGTCAGCACCGTGACGTCGTGGCCCTGCCGCGCCATCTCACAGGCAAGATTCCATCCCTTCCCAAGTTCCGATCCCGCTCCCGGTTCGCAAGCGTAGGCTGAGGCAAGGATCCGCATACCGCAATTCCCGTGAGGATTTATTCCGGCTATCGAGGGCCAAAGCGCCGCCTATGCCCTTGCTCCGCTGGGACCGAAGGTCATGAAGATCGCCAAGCGATCCTCCGCTTGGGGATTCAGCCGGCGCATCAGCGATCGGGACCGCGTGAAGGCTTTTTGCACGTCGAAGCCAACTCGCGGGCCGACCACACCGAAGCCTTTGCGCAACAGCCTGTCGGTGAAGGTTGCCAATTGACCCAGGTGGTCGATACGAACATCGAAAATGATCATATCGCCTGCACGCACCACCGCCGCTTTCTCCGGCAGCTCGGTGAGAGACAGCGATCGGTGTGATCCCGGTCTGACCTTCAGCGTTGCGCGCGATATCTCATCCTGATCCTGGAGATAAAAGGCGATCTTGTAGAGCCGGAAGCCCTCCTCCGTGAAACTGCGCCCCTCGAGATCGCAGGCGAAATGCGATGTGTCCTTATGCCATTGCGAAGTGGTGTTGATGGCGAGGTCACAGATGTCGGTGAGTTCGGACTTGAACGGTTCCGTCGCCCTCGCCAGGATTTGACGGACGGAATCGGAAGCGATGATCTTGTCGATATGAGGAACGCCCTCCCTGCGCTGCAGCAGGAACTTGCCGCCATAGTCGAAGGAATCGATGGTCCGCAGATGCTCTTTGACCGCGGCTCTAAGGAACCGCACTTCTTCGGGAGTGAGAACCTGCCGGATGATGACATAGCCTTCGTTTTTCAGGGCCCGCTGCATTTGGTTCGATTCAACGGGCGGCCGGCTGGCGCTGCCGGCAACCGATTCCAACGCGCCTGATTGATTCAGCAAGTCCCTCTCCCACATGGCGGACGCACTGGCGTGATCATCTTCCCTCGATTTCGGCTAAGTCAAACCACGCTTTGGAGGTATGGCTTCGCTGAAAGAACAAGGGCCTTCGCATCAGCAGCCGTCTTGTTTTCCACGTCGCTAAGGCACTCGCAGTAGCCAAGAACGCAAAGGGCGTGACCTGAGCATGCTCCGTGGCCGGAATGGTGACTAGGGCGGCTTCTGAGCGGACCATATAGTGCCCCGATATTGGCGGTTCGCGCACGAACGCGCCTCGGGAAGCGCTGCTCATGAATGATCCGTCAGCAAACGGCGATGCGATTGTCTCTCAGGCCTGCGGGAGCGGACCGGCATGGGTCAACGTGCTGGGCGTCCGGGTTTCGGCGGTCAACCTCCAAAGCGCTACCGCGCGCATCGACACGGCGATTGCGGAAGGCCGGAGAGAATATGTCTGCGTCAGGGATGCGCATGGCGTCATCCGATGCCAGGCAGATGCGGAACTCCGTTCCGCCCACAATCGCGCCTTCATGGTAACGCCCGACGGCATGCCCCTCTTATGGGCGCTGAAACGCGCCGGCCATGCGAAAAGCAGCCGCGTCTACGGGCCCGATCTCATGCTGGCGGCGCTGCAGGCAGGCCGGTCCAAAGGCCGTCGCCACTTCCTTTATGGCGCGACGGCCGACACTCTGGAGCGGTTGCGGGCGCGGCTCGTCGAAAAGTTTCCTGACCTGCGCATAGCCGGCTCCTGGGCGCCGCCGTTTCGCGACCTGTCGGCGCGGGAGGAAGAGGAGATCGCCGATAGGATAAACCGCTCGCGCGCCGATATCGTCTGGGTTGGAATCGGCAGCCCGAAACAGGAACT
>JBQCEL010000165.1:0-2475 GCA_051960255.1 Rhizobiaceae bacterium | reverse complement strand
CGCATCGGCTGCGAGGTCGTGCCGCTCGATACCGAACTCGACCACAGTTTTCCGCACTACAATCCAAACCCGGAAGACATGCAGATGCTGCACGCCATCCGCGACGAGGTGCTGCGGACGAAGGCCGATGTCGGCCTCGGCTTCGACGGCGACGGCGACCGTTGCGGCGTCGTCGACAATGAAGGCAACGAGATCTTCGCCGATAAGGTCGGCGTCATGCTGGCGCGCGATATTTCCGACGAGCATCGCGGCGCGAGTTTCGTCGTCGACGTCAAATCGACCGGCCTGTTCATGACCGATCCAATTCTGGCGGATCATGGCGCGAAGACGGATTACTGGAAGACCGGCCATTCCTACATCAAGCGGCGCGTCTCGGAACTCGGAGCGATCGCCGGCTTCGAGAAATCCGGCCATTTCTTCTTCAATCAACCGATCGGCCGGGGCTATGACGACGGGCTGATCACCGCGATTGCCGTCTGCCGCATGCTCGATCGCAATCCGGGAAAGTCGATGGCCGATCTCTATCGCGCGCTGCCCGTGACCTTCGGCACGCCCACAATGTCGCCGCATTGCGACGACGAGAAGAAGTACAAGGTGGTGGAGCGGGTTATCGAGGATTTCCGGACAATGAAGAAGGACGGAACGCCGGTCGCCGGACAGAAGATTATCGATCTCGTCACGGTGAACGGGGTGAGGGTGGTTGCGGAAGACGGCACCTGGGGGCTCGTCCGCGCCTCATCCAACAAGCCTGAACTGGTCGTCGTGGTGGAAAGCCCGGTGTCGGAGGAGCGCAAGCGGGCGATGTTCGAGGCGGTCGACGGCGTGCTTCGCCGCAACCCGGAAGTCGGCGCCTATAACCAGACGTTTTGAGCAGTTCGGTGCATGCACTGATCTTACGATGCACCCCCTCCCCCCCGCCACTATAGCCGTCAAGGTAAGTGGCCAGTCAAACATCTTCGAGCCGCGATAAATGCGGGGCACCAACCCCGTATACGGGGAGGAAGGCCGCAGCGGCGGCGCCTTTCCCTCACCTGAAAGGGGAGGGTGCCGAGCGAAGCGAGGCGGGTGGGGTATGATGGCAAGCCATATGCGATTGCGCCACCCCCTCCTGGCCTCAATACGGGCTCGCTACATCCCCCGTCTCGACATAGACCGATTTCACCTGCGAATAGTGCCTGAGCGCCTCGAGCGCGTTCTCGCGCCCGATGCCGGATTGCTTGACGCCGCCGAACGGGAGTTCCACCGGCGTCAGATTGTAAGCGTTGATCCAGCAGGCGCCGGCCTGTAACTCGCCGATGACGCGGTGCCCGCGCGCCAGATCGCGTGTGAAGACACCGGCGGCGAGGCCGAATTCGGTGGCGTTGGCGCGCTCGATCGCTTCTTCCTCGCCCTTGAAGGCGAGGACCGTCATCACCGGCCCGAAGATTTCCTCCCTGGCGATGCGCATCTCGTCCCTCACATCGGTGAAGATGGTCGGCTCGACGTAGAAGCCGTTTTCGAAGCCCTGCAGCTTCGGTACGCCGCCGCCGCAACGGAGCGTAGCGCCTTCCTCCCTGCCGATCGCGATATAGCTCATCACCTTGTCATGCTGCGCCTTGTTGATGAGAGGTCCCATCTGCGTTTCGGGATCGAGCGGATCGCCGATGCGGATTTTCTTCGTCCGTTCCGTCAGCCTTTCGAGGAAGCGCTCGCGGATGCCGTCCTGCACGAAAACACGCGTGCCGTTGGAACAGACCTGGCCGGTCGAATAGAAATTGGCGAGCATCGCGCCACCGACCGCGTTCTCGACATCGGCATCGTCGAAGACGATGAGCGGCGACTTGCCGCCGAGCTCCATCGTCGCGTGTTTCATATGCGAACCGGCAAGGGCGAGGACTTTCTTTCCGGTCGGCACCGACCCGGTGACGGAGACCTTGGCGACGGCGGGATGTTCAACGAGCGCCGCGCCGACATCGCCGAAGCCCTGGACCACATTGAACAGTCCGTCTGGCAGGCCGGCTTCCGAGTAAATCTCGGCGAGCGCCAACGCCGAAAGCGGCGTGTTCTCCGACGGCTTGAACACCATGGCGTTGCCCATGGCGAGCGCCGGCGCAGACTTCCATGCTGCGATCTGGATCGGATAGTTCCAGGCGCCTATGCCGACGCAGACGCCGAGCGGCTCGTGCCGCGTATAGCCGAAGGAGCCGCCGAGATCGACGAACTCGCCGTTGAAGGAGGCGACGGCGCCCCCGAGATATTCGAGCGCATCCGCCGCGGAGAGCGCATCGGCGACCAGCGTCTCCTGGATCGCCTTGGCGGTATCGAGTGTTTCGAGCCGCGCAAGTTCCTCATTCTTTTCACGCAACAAATCCGCCGCGCGGCGGAGGATGCGGCCGCGCTCGACCGGCTTCCTGCGCGCCCATTCGGCTTGTGCGGCGCGTGCCGCCTCGACGGCCAGTTCGACGATGTTGGGGGTCGCCGAATGGAGCCGCGCGA
>JBQCEL010000164.1:0-13762 GCA_051960255.1 Rhizobiaceae bacterium | reverse complement strand
CAAGGCCTGCCGCGATGACCGCTCCGTCCTTTACCAGCGTGTGCCCAGACTGTTCGCCAATCTCGCTCTCGCCCGCGGCGATGGCCGCTATCCACGCCTGCTGCGCAAGCTCGGCAGCGTGCAATTGCTGATCCTCGATGATTGGGGCCTCGAGCCCCTCGATGATCAGGCCCGCCACGATCTCCTCGAAATCCTCGAAGATCGCTACGGCCGGCGCTCCACCATCATCACCAGCCAGCTACCCGTGTCGGCATGGCACGACGTGATCGGCAATCCGACCTATGCCGACGCCATCCTGGACCGCCTCGTGCACAACGCCCACCGCATGGATCTCAGCGGCGACAGCCTGCGCCGAAAGGAAGCCCGAAATGCTTGACATCGACCCCTGACGAAATGACAACAATCACTGCCAGCATAGCCCCGGCCCCAGGGGGCGAGATCATCTTGGAATCCGGGGGCGCGATCAAATCGGAATGAAGGGGCGGCTTCATCGGAATCGGCACTCTGCGACCTGATCAGGCTCCACAACGCGCTCGGCGTGGTTCACATCTCCGGCGGAGAGGTGGTCGAGCCGATGGACATCGAGGTCGATTTGCGCCCCGTCAACATGGTCTATGCGCATATCAGGAATGGCGATCTCGTGTGGGGCGCGCGCGGCATAGGCTCCGCGCCTATTATCGACGCGCTCGAAATGGCCAGGATTTCGCGCGGCATCACGATCGAGGAGCTGGCGGAGCGGCCGAGCTTCTATATCATCACCAACACCAACTCGCCGCGCCGCATCGATGAGGAATTGCTCGAAGGCGCGATGACCGCCGCGGAATACGGCCAGGCTGTCTGCGTCACGCCCTTCACGCTCGCGGGAGCGATGGCGCCGATCACGCTCGCCGGCGCGCTTGCCTTGCAGACCGCGGAGGCGCTTGCCGTCATCGCGCTGACGCAGATGGTGCGGCCGGGCGCGCCTGCGATTTATGGCGGCTTCACATCCAACGTCGATATGCGTTCGGGATCGCCGGCTTTCGGCACGCCGGAATATGTCCGCGCCACGATCGCCGGCGGTCAGATCGCCCGCCGGATCGGCCTTCCCTATCGCACGAGCGGCGTCAACAGCTCCTGCGCCGTCGACGCGCAGGCCACTTATGAAACAGGTTTTTCGCTTTTCGCCGCGATCATGTCGCATGGCAATTTCATCAATCACGCCGCCGGGTGGCTGGAAAGCGGATTAACCAATTCACTGGAAAAGATTGTCGTGGATTCCGAAATGCTGCGGGGCTGGGCCGCCTCGCTGAGGAAGATCGACGTCAGCGACGACGACCTCGCGGTCGAGGCGGTGAAGGGGGTCCCGCCAGGCGGCCATTTCTTCGGGTCTTCCCACACGCTGAGCCGCTTCGAGACCGCCTTCTACCAGCCGCTGATCTCCGACTGGCGCAATTTCGAGACCTGGAAGGAAACCGGCGGGCATAGCGCGACCGAGCGCGCTCACGAGTTCTGGAAGGAAATCCTCAGGAATTACGAGCCTCCTCCGCTCGATCCGGGCATCGACGAGGCCTTGCGAGACTATATCGCGCGGCGGACGCGGCAATTCGCTTCCGGGACAGACCGTCCGGGACGGCGGCTGGCCGTATAACCACAGCTTCGTCGCGCTTGCCGCGGCGTCGCGCGAGGCTGGGTCGATCGGGTCTTGGAGCGGTTCTATCCCACCGCCTGCCAGCCGCCCTCGTCGAGGTGGCGGTAGGTCGCTTCCCAAGCGATAGTCTCAAGGTCGGAGCGCATCATTTCGCGCACCATCTCCTCGAAGCTTACCGACGCCGACCAGTCCAGCACACGTTTTGCCTTGCTCGGGTCGCCCAGCAGCAGATCCACCTCGGTTGGACGGAAGTAGCGTGGATCGATGGCCACCAGAACCCGCCCGGACTTATTATCGCGGCCCTTTTCCGCTAGCCCCTTGCCGGTCCACTCGATGGAAATGCCGATCTCGGAGAACGCGGCCTCGACAAAGGCGCGGACCGAATGCTTCTTGCCGGTCGCCAGCACGTAATCGCCTGGACAGTCCTGCTGAAGCATCCGCCACATGCCTTCCACATAATCGCGGGCATGCCCCCAGTCGCGTTCCGCATCGAGGTTTCCGAGATAGAGACAGGATTGCAGGCCAAGCGAGATGGCCGCTGCCGCCCGCGTTATCTTTCGCGTCACGAAGGTCTCTCCCCGAAGCGGGCTCTCGTGATTGAACAGGATGCCGTTCGATGCGTGCAGGCCATGTGCCTCCCGGTAGTTGACGACCATCCAATAGGCATAGAGCTTCGCCGCGGCATAAGGCGAGCGCGGACAGAAAGGGGTGGTTTCCGACTGCGGAACCGCCTGCACCTTTCCATAAAGCTCCGATGTCGAGGCCTGGTAGAATCTCGTTCGGTCCTGAAGTTTTAGGAGGCGGATGGCCTCGAGCAAGCGCAATGTGCCCAGCGCGTCCGCATTTGCGGTATATTCGGCCGTCTCGAAACTTACCTGCACGTGGCTTTGCGCAGCCAGATTGTAGATCTCGTCGGGTTGAATCTCCTGCACGATGCGGATCAGGTTGGTCGCATCGGTCATATCGCCATAATGCAGCCGCAGGCGGACATTGTGTTCGTGTGGATCCTGATAGAGATGATCGATACGGCCGGTGTTAAATGAGGATGACCGCCTCTTGACGCCATGGACCTCGTAGCCCTTGGCCAACAGCAATTCGGCCAGATAGGCCCCATCCTGGCCAGTGATACCGGTGATCAGGGCTTTCGGACGGCTCATGGCATCACTCCCCGGTGAATTTTGATCCACAATTCTACAATACTCAATTCTTCCATCTATATTGTAATGTCGTGATACTTCCTCTGTTCCTTCGCAAATAGTTCGACATCGGTAAATTGGTAAAGGACGTGCTTTCTCGGAACAACTTTGTTGATCACAACAAGAATTTCAGCGTTGCTTGCGCCCCTTAGCCGCTGCAATGCGTATTCGACGGCGCGGCGATGGGTTTTCGCCCATTGCACGACCATGATGGTGCGCTCCGCCAAGGCCGCCATATGGACGGTATCCGTCGACGCCAAGACCGGTGCGCTATCGAAAATCACGACCTGGCCGTGCGCGCGCGCGAATTTTACAATCTCGGCCATATCGCCCAGATGCGGACGATGATCGAAGCTGGGATCGCCGCGGGGGATGAAGTCGATGCCTGTTTTTGCATGATGATGGATCACTTCGGACAAACCAGCCTGCCCGGCGAGAAACTCGTTCAGGCCTTTTTTCAATTCGTGCTTGAAAAGCGAACCGAGATTTCCGCAGCGCAGGTCGCCATCGATCAGCAATGGCCTTTGGCCAAGCGCCGCCAATTCCATCGCAAGCGATCTCGCGATGAGGGATTTGCCTTCGCCGCCATGCGCCGATGTCACGGCAATACTGTCGGGAAGCTTTCCGCCGTTCGACTGTTTCAGGGAAATGACCGCGGTGCGGATCGCTTCGCCGAACATGCTGCTCCCCGCGTGGCCGAAAAACAGCGGCACGCTGCGGCCTTCCTTGCGGCTCAGCAGCGGGATCAATCCGGCGGGCGTTATGCCGGCGACGGATTCGAGTTGATCATGGCTGCGCACGCTCTCGTCCATCATTTCACGCACGAAAGCGGCCGTCACGGCAATGCAGACCGAAGCCAGGAGCGCGCCGATCAGGTAGAACAGTTTGCCATGGCCCTGCGGCTGGAGCGGCACTGCCGCAGGCGACAGGATCTCCACTTCCGCCCCCGGCAGCGTGGCTTGGGCGATCAGGGTCCGGCGCTGCTCCTCGAGCTTGTCGAGCGCGGTCTGCTCCCTGTCCGCCACATGCCGGAGACGCTCCAGTTCTGTTTGTGCAAGCGCCGAACCGGGGAGCTTCTGACGGGCCAGCCGCAATGCCGCCTGTACCGAAGCCTCCTGACGATCCAGCGCCAAAAGCCTGGCGTGCTGCGATTGTGCAAACCGTTCAAGCTGAAAGCCGAGATCGCTTTGCGTCTTGAGTATCTTGGCGCGGAGAGCGACCACTTCCTCGGCATTGTCGCCATATGTCTGGAGCAGGCGGCCGAGATCATATTGCTGCAGGCGAAGGTCCCGCTCGATGCCGCCGATCGTGTCGGGGACAATGATGCCGTCGAGGGAAGCCGGCGATTTACCTGCCGCGTCCAGGGCGGAAATCGTCGCTTTCACCTCCGCGCGGCTTTGCATGATTCCCGCTTGCCGCTCACTCAATTCCATGACGGCCTTCATCTGCTCGTCCTGCGGCCCATCGGAAACGGCGCCGGTCAGCTTGCCATATTGCGTAACAGCCTCGCGCGCCGAACTGACGGCACTGCGTTGCTCGTCGATGCGCTGCTCGATCCAGGCCTCCGCGGAGCGCAGACGGTTGCGGACGCTGTTGTTCCGTTCCTCCAGATAGATACCGATCAGCCGGTTCGGCACCGTGGCCGCCAATTGAGGATCATGCGAATCGAAACCGATCCGGATGACGTTGCTCGTCCCTTCGCGCCCGACGCTGAGCGCCCGATAATATGTGGGGATTGTGCGGTCGATCGGGTCCTGGCTCGCCTGCTTGGGCTTGCCGCGATCGAAGAGGCTGCGCACCGTCTGCTGCAAACTGTCGATCAGCGAGGGCTTGCGCAGTGCAGGATTGAATTCTTCCCGGTCATCCAGCTTCAGGTCGCGGATGACCCGCTCCGCAATGCTCCGGGAGAGAAGACGTTGTATCTCCGAAGAAAGGTCCAGAGGCTCGCTCTGTTCCGTGCCGTCCAGGGTCATCGCCTTTACGAGAGGCGCATGGATCATTAGCCGCGATTCGGCATGGTAGACGGGCTTCAGGCCCAAAATGATCGGGCAGGCGGCAGCGGTCAGCAAAACGCTCAACGCCGCGATCATGAAAATTTTGCGCCGGACAAGGCGAAAGCCGGATGTCAGGTCGAAATCATCGGCGCTCGGCGCCCAGGGAGCGGGCGGAGCATAGCGCGCAGCAGGACGCGACATGTTGTTGGCTGGCGGCATGATGAATGTCATTGCAATTGGCCCCCCGTGCCAACCCGTCCCCAGACGGCTCCGTAAAGTTGTTCAAGCGATTGCAGATAGGCCGCCATGCTGAAGTGGCGGAGATAATGGGCGCGGCCATTGGCCGACAGACGGCTGCACTGGGCCGGGTCACTGACCAGCATGGCTAGCGTCCGAGCCAGGAACTCCTTGTCACCGACAGGGACGAAAAGGCCGGTTTCGCCATCGGCGATGACTTCCTCATGCGCACCGACGCGCGTCGTGACGACGGCGAGCCCGTGCGCTAGACCCTCGATGACCGCCATCGCCAGACCCTCGGCATGGGAGGGCAGGACCAGGATATCCGCCCGGGCGCACAACTCCCTAATGCTCCCTGCGTCGAGCCAGCCGGGAAGATCGACCGTCCGAGAAAGGCCGAGGGTGGCCGCTTGGCGCCGATATTTCTCGACTGGTCCGTCACCGGCCAGCACGGCGCGCCATCGCAACGCCTTCATCGAGGGATGACCGAGCGCGAGCAATAATTCCGTCACGCCCTTCCGCTCGCTCAAACGGCCGAGGAAGACAATCAGCGGCACGTCGCCGGAACGGTTGCCATGCGGTCCGGGATCGGGCACGCAGTTGTGGACGACGACGATGCGATCCGCCCCCACGCCCAACATAGAGGTCAGCGTGGTACGATCACGCTCGCCGAGCGCAACCACGCGATCCGCATCCTGGAACATCCGCCTTATGCGCGCCTTTTGCCGAAGCGTGCGGCCGGCGTAGTCGGCGGCGTAGTCATAGTCGTGCAGGTGGAGCACATGCCTGCAGCCGAGCAGGCGGCAGAAATTCGCCAATATCAGCTTACGCGAGGTGCTTCCGCGCCCCGCGACATGAATGTGATGGATCCGGTCGGGCGCGATTATCCTGTCGATCGCCATCGCGGCCATGGCTCGGGAGAGGCGCGCAAGCGACCCCGGCCAGGACCATCGCGACCCCCTGGTGTCGGTGACGAGATGCCTTGCGCCGCGCTGGCCCGCCGCTTCGACGATATAGCTCACCATCCGGCCGATGCCGCCGCCGTTTTCCAGGCCGCCCGCCACGTAATGGCGAACCGCGGCCGGTCGGTTGGTCGGGGCAGTCCCGTTCACGCGCATGACCGGACCACCTCTCGATAGAGCGAAGCGGCCTTGGCGCCGATGCATTCGGCGGAATTCGGCCCTGTCGCCCAGGCCAGCGCGTTCGCGCCGAATGCGTCTCTCAACGTCCTGTTCTGCGCCATGATGCGGATGGCGCGCGCCAGATACGCGGCATTTCCCGGCGGGACGACCAGGCCAAGGCTGTTGGGCTCGACCGTCGCCCGCAACTCGCCGACATCGGTCACGATAACAGGCTTGCCGAAGGCAGCCGCGAGATTGAGGACGCCGCTCTGGGAAGCTTCGGCATAAGGCAAGGCTATAATATCAGCGTCGAGGAACAGCTGGGCGACTTCCGGGTCGTCGATGAAGCGGTTGCGGATGTCGTAGCGGCCGGGATCGCCCATGAGCGAACGCAAGGTCCAGGGATCGTCCCCCCGGCCTGCTATCGTAATGCGCAGATTGGGAAGTTCATCCTTCAGCGCGGCTTCCGCCCGCACCAGTTGCTCAAGGCCCTTATAGGCGAAAATGCGTCCGAAGAGCAGGATTCGCAATGTGCCGTCCTCGGGCCGGCGCGTCATTTTCTCGCGACGGGCAAGATCGGCGTAACGGCGAATGGCGGGATGGGAAAGGACATGGATGCGATCGGGCGACTTCGAAAAGCGGGCGATCGCCATGCGCCTCAGCCCGTCGCCATGAACGACCAGATGCCCCGACTGCCTGACAATCAGGCGGCTCGCCCAGTCGGGCATGACGCTGGTATCCGTGTCGCCGGGATGTACATCGACGTCATGGACGGTGGTGAGGAGCGGAATCGGGCGCCAGAACGGAACGGCGAAATTCAGCCAGATCGTCGAATTGCTCAGGAGATGGATGAGATTCGGCCGTTCCTGCCAGACCAATCGCGTCAGGTTTACGAGGAACAAGGGATTGGCTAGCGACCGGTGCCTCGGCCAATCCAGCAAGCGCAGGTCGACGGCGGGTTCGAACCAGGACGCGAGATGCGCATAACGGCGCCGTGGAACACCGAGAATCACCTTGAGATGGCGCGCCAACCCGTTGACGAAGGTGATCGTGTAATCTTCCAATTCGGAGACCAGCAACAGCACTTTCATTTCGCTGCCTCCGAAAAACCGGTATCCATGCCCGCGGAAGGAACGTCGCGGATGGCGCGAAGCGCATCGCGCACACGTCTCAGCAGGTTCGGCTCGCCAGCGAACAGAAATCCGTGGAGGAGCAGACCAAACCGCGTCCGCAGATCGGCGCCTTCCAATTTCGCAGCGGCGACGCGATAGGGGTAGTGATCCGACAGGTTCAGCCTGCCCGGCAGGCCGTGGACGGCCAGAAAACGGTTTGTCGTCTCGACCGTGACGCGCCAATGCGCCATCCGCTTGCGCAACATCGCCGTATCGTCGACGGCCCGATACCAATTGTTGTTGTGGATGCGATAAAAGCCAAGCGCGTCGGGCAAAGCGGCGACATCGCCGATGAAGGGATACACTCCCACAAGCCAGGCGTCAGCCGACATGCGGAACTCTTCGGGAATATCGCCGACGGCTTGCCACGCACTGCGTCGAACGGCAATTGCCGAGGTCATCGGGAAGGGCCACCAACCGGCGGATTTAGCGAGCCGCGCCGAGAGACCGCCGCTACACAAGCTGCGCGGAATTGGCTTCATCGTCGGCGAATCATCCGCCAGCATCGGTTGCAGCCGGTGATAGACTAGCGCCGCTTTCGGATTCGACCGGAATGCGGCGCAAATTGCGGCCAGTTTGCTCGGCGCCCACCAGTCGTCCGCGTCGAGAAAGCAAAGATACTCCCCTTCGCTCACCCTTACGCCGGCATTGATGGCGGCGGCCTGGCCGCGATTGTCCTGGAAGACGATCTTGACCCGGTCCCGGTAAGCTTCCAGCACCGCGCGAGAGTGATCGGTCGATCCATCATCGATAATGATGATCTCAGCGCCCTGTTCGCTTTGCGCGAGCGCGCTGGCGATCGCTCGCGTGATGAAGCGTCCATAATTGTGGTTGTTTATGAGAACGCTGATGCCCCGGCGCCGCATATGCATTCATCCTGCCACACCCGAGGCGAGTGAGACTTCGAGAATGTCGCCAGGCAGCAACTGCGTGTCCATCTGCGCCTTTATCGTTTCTTCATGGCCCGCCACCGAGCGGTAGATGACCACCGCAATCCGCGCCTGGCCGGCCGCATCCTCAAGAGCGCTCCCTGCATTGACGATTTGTGCCGAGATCGCATCGAGTTCCGCCTTTACGCGGACGCGATCGAGCATTGCGTCCCGCAATTTCTGGCGGATATCGATCCGCCAATTGGTATCGGCCGAATTGAACTCGTATTCGATCGTCGCCCGGTTCTGGCGCGCGCGCGCCGTATAAGCCTGGTTATCAAGCAGGTCGCGAGAGGCCCTGGACGCTGCGTTCTGGAGTTCCTGAAGACGCGGCAGCGGCAAAAGCCCCTTCTGCACGAGCGCTCGCGCAGCCTCGACCTGGTCCTTGTCGAGTTCCCTCTCCTTCTCCTGGAGCTTCGCCTGCTTGCCGAGCACATCGATTTCGAGATCGAGCAATGCCATCCCTTCACGCAAATGCGCCTGGCTGCCGGTCCATGTCGCCAGCCGATCCTGCAATATCTTCTGGTCGAGCCCGATCAGCGCCTGTGCATCCTGCGCCGGAACGGCTCCCGGCGCGACCGGCGGCTCGGCCTGCCCATTGCGGGCGAGTTCCGCCTCGAGCCTGGCGATGCGGCTGTTCACCTGCAGGAGCTGGTATGATGCGGTTTTCCACCTGGCGTGCAGATCGGGAATGTCGACTGAAGCCGCCCGGTCTTCCTCCGCCTGCCCCGGACCTCCGGCCAGGATGAGAGCATGGCGGACGGTAAAGCCTGGCTCGTAATCGACGGCGCCAGGCCGTTTCACCTTTCCCCCGACATAGAGCGGCCGATATTTGGCGATCTCGACCAGTACGGTCGGCGATCTGAGGATGCCCTGCCTGACAAGCAACTCCTTCAAACGCGCCCGGATGGCCTCGATGCTCATGCCGGCGACGGGAACGCCGCCAAGCTGCGGCAAGATGATCTTGCCTTCGGCATCGACCTTGCTGTCGCCGCCCAATTTGGGGGCTTCGGAGACAGAGACATGCAAGGTGTCGCCCCGTTCCACCAGGATTTCACCGAGAGCCGGCGCTGCCGCCAGGAAGGCGGCCATCAAAAAACCTCCAGCCACAAGATGTGGGCGACCGGGGCGGCGCAATAAAACCATCGGAGAAATCCTGCCCTTTGCCGCACCCCCCAAAGGTCCGTGCGGGACCGCGTTCAGACATTCTACCGAAGGAGAAAAGCCGCTCCTTCGCCTCATGTCTCGATGGACAGACTACGGGCGGGCAGCGGCGGACTGGAGCTAGGCTTATGGGCGATTTCGCTGCTGCCGCCATCACCAGTTGGGCGATGCGGCATCCAAAGGCTTAGGAGCAATACCGCCGTTGGGCGATGTATCGGTCCTGCAGCCCCTTCAATTGCCGCTGTTTCCTCAAACCGGCCGCCGGGCAATGATCCGTCAACGCCGAAACGATCAAAGCTATGACAAAACGCCAGCCTTCTCCCGCACAGTCTGTCGAGGTGCAGACCGCACCTGTACCGGATGGAGATATGGCGGCAGCGCTTGGCGCAAGGATCGGCCACGGTCTGAACGTGAGTTGGCGGACAGTGGAATGGTGGGGTGCGGCGATAGCGCTCTTTCTTCAGACCGGCGCCATTTTCCCGCTCTTGATGACCTCTCCCGACGGCGCTCTCGACGATGCAGCCAAAGCCAAATTGCGTCTTCTTTCCGTCCCTGTCTACGCCTTCGCCTGCCTGATACTCTCGCGCAATTTCCAACAATTGCTGGTCGCGCTTGCACGCAACCTGCAATTCAACCTGCTGCTCGCGGTCCCCTTCATTTCCGTTTTGTGGTCCGTCAGTCCCTCGACCACGCTCCGGCGCGCTGTCGGCCTTCTGTTCTCGCTCCTGCTTGCCTACGCCCTCGCGCTCCGCTTCACGCCGAGGCAGCTGCTCTTGCTGGTGATGGCCGCCATGGGGGCATGCGGCGTTCTCAGCCTGGCCCTTCTTGGCCTCTCGCCCAGCCTCGCCCGAATGCCTGGGGAAGACGCGGTGCGCGGCGTCTTCGTCCATAAGAACAGTCTGGGCTGGTACGCCAGCATATTGGTGATGGTCGCGGCGGCCGCGATCATGGACGGCACGCTGGGGCTGCGGCGAATCGCGTTCGTCTCGCTGATCGTCGGTCTGGTCTGCCTGGCCGGTTCCGGATCGATGACGGCGACGATCGCCGCGGTGGCGGCCGGCGTCCTGTTCTGGTTTTACTCCACATTGCCGAAAAGCCGCGGCATAGGCCGGGTCGTGTTCGTGCTGGTGTTTGTAGAAATCGCCGTACTGCTGCTCCTGGTGCTCCAGGAATTCCTGGTTCCTGTCCTGGAAGCGCTCGGCAAGGACGCCACCCTGACCGGCCGTATCCCGTTGTGGGCCATGGTGGACGACGAGATCGCCCGCCACCTGCTGCTTGGCTTCGGCTATCAGGCCTTCTGGACGGAAGGCAATCCCGACGCGTGGGTCATCTGGTCGAAGATAGACTGGATGGCTCCCCACGCCCATAACGGCTTTCGCGATACCCTGTTGAGCTTCGGCATCGTCGGCACCAGTCTCTTCGTGGTCGTCCTCCTCAGGGCGCTATACCAGGGCGCGCGCCTTCAATGCCGCGCTCCTCAGGACGGATGGCTGTGGCTGAACGTCCTGATGGTGATGGTGATGGTGATGAATCTCACCGAAAGTATCTTTCTCATCCAGAACGACGCCATCTTCATCCTGTTCTGCACCGCGATGATCATGTTCTCGCTTCATACGCCCAACTATTTCGGCGCCAGGCTTGGGGACGGGAGCAGGCGCCAGGCCGTGGCGGGGCCATAATGCGGCGCAACTATCGCATCGCTCCGGCGCTCTTCAGCGGCTGTCTCACGCTTGCGAACTTCGCCTTCGCCGCGTCGCCTGCCGCAGGCGGGCAAGAACCATCGAGGCTGCGGGAAGCGAACTGCCCGAATGGCTCGATGACGGCGGGGATCGGCGCTCGTTCCGGACTGAGGGACGATACCGCGGGGGGCAAGCAAACATCACGCAGCATCTTCTACGTCTCGCCGAAAGGACGCGATGATTGGACCGGCAGATTGCAACGGCCAAATCCCCAACGCACTGACGGACCGGTGGCCACGCTCGAAAAGGCCCGCGATCTTGCCCGCGCAACAGCCACGCCGGATGTGATCGTGATGGGCGGCGGAGACTATTATCTCGCCCAGCCCGTGACGTTCGGTCCGGAGGACGCTGGCCTTGTCATCACCGCGGGATGCGATGGGACGCCGGTCCTGTATGGCGGCCCCAAGGTCGAAGGCTGGAAACCGGCTTCTAACGGCCGCTGGACGGCGCGACTGCAACTTCCCGCGGACGCGCGCGTCGGCGATCTCTTTGTCAACGGCGCCGTTCAGACCGAAGCCCGCTTTCCCAATGCGTCTCCAGACGGCGATCCGCGCAAAGGCTGGCTCTTCGCGGCAAAATGCGCGGCCGAAGCCGACACTCTACAAAGCAATACGCGCTTTTGCGTTCATGCCAGCGATCTGCCGTCATTTCACGACATAACAGGTCTCGTCGCACATATTGTCGGCGGCTTTCAACCCGGCAGCCAATGGGGCAACGATACGCTTCCGGTGGTTTCGATCGATCGGAAGCGGAGTGTGGTGCACACGGAGGGCACCAGCTATTTCTTTACCGCCGAGGGCAGCCGCTATTTTCTGGCCGGTCAGGAAGCGTTGCTCGATGCACCCGGCGAATGGTGGTACGATCAGGCCTCCGGACGGCTCGACTACATTCCGGCCAGCGCCGCGTTTCCTCACGCCGCCACCGTTGTCGGCGTCCTCGGGACATTCCTGGTCCTCAAGGGCGCCGACTCCATGACTATATCCGGCCTGTCGCTTCGCGACGGCGCACCCGAAGGCACCGGCAAATACGGAACCGACACCAGAGGCTACGGCGCGATACGCCTCGACCACGCCAACGGCGTCAGGCTGCTTGGCAACGTGATCCAAAATGTCGGCGTCGGCATTCATGTCTCGGAAAGCAGGAATGTCACGATCGCCGGCAACGAGATCGGGCCCGTCGCAGGCAATGGCATCTATCTCGGCACCGCCTATGGCAGCTTCGGCAAATCGAGCGGCGCCAAGATCGTCGGAAATCGCATTCACGATGTCGGGCGGGTCTATTTCGAAAGCGCCGGCATATGGTTCCAGGCAGCCGACGATGTAACAATCTCGCATAATCTGGTCGAGAATGCCGCGCAATTCGGTATCGCCGGCGGCTCCATCTGGGGGCCTCAGGATGCCGTGCACAACGCGGTCATCGAGTACAACACCGTTCGCAACGCCAACCGGCAGACGGCGGACGGCGGCGCCATAAAGCTGATCGGCGCACAAGCGGATTTGATGAACAGCCATATCCGCCACAATCTCGTTACCGGCACGCGCGAATTGATGAACAGGGCGGACGGAACCTTCTGGCCTTCGAACTATGAAAACACGGGCGAATGGCCGAGCCCGATCAGCTGGGCCATCTATACGGATGGGCGGGCGAGCGGCGTCGAGATCGCCGACAATGTGCTTTCCGACAACGTCTCGGCCATCGGTATCAATGGCGGCTGGAACAACGTCGTGAGCGGGAACATCATCTCTCGCGGGTCGGGAGCGGCCTTCCGCGTCGACGACGGCACCGGCCGGGGCTGGCGTCCTGCGTGGGCACGGCCGAACCTTATCGAGAACAATGTCGTCTCGATCGATAATGACAGCGGCCTGGCCGTATTCGTCTATGCACCGGGTCAGGGCGCCGACTATGTCGAATTCGCCGGCAACCGCTACAAGGGCAATCTCAATGCCCGGAGCTTCGAGATCGAACCCGCGATCATGGCTTCAGGGACGTTCGGCAGCCTTGGCGACTTTCAGGCGGCTGGGCAGGAGAAAGGCAGTGTCGCCGGGCCCGCCAAGGGCGACGGCAGCACGGCGCGCTGAGCCATGCACGTCAAGTAGACATCCTGATGGTCCGCTGCCGCGCATCTTCCTGCCTGGAGGATGTGCCGCGGCCGATACAATGATAGGCGAAGCCATATCGCGTCGCCTCCCCGGGCTCATAGATGTTGCGGAGGTCGAAAAGCCTGTGCGCCTTCATCACCGCTTTCAGACGCTGGAAATCCGGCGAACGGAACTCACTGGACTCGCAAGGCGACACGCCTCGTTTCATGCCGTCTCGAAGCATTCGGGAGCAATCACGGACGGCGGGTAGAAACGCTCAATCCTCTGCCGGACATGCCGCTGATAGCTGGACTGGCCGGCACGCAGGCGAGCGCCTCCCCGAAGAGCCGCCAAGCGATCGGGATCGCCGGAAATTCTCATCACCGCGTCGGCCAGCTCCTGCTCGACGGCCAGCCGGCTCCGCGTCTTCCCGGCGACAACGGCGCCGCAGCTTTCGTCAACCGCCACACCCGAGCCTCCGAGGTCGAGACAGACCACCGGCAGT
>JBQCEL010000163.1:0-2601 GCA_051960255.1 Rhizobiaceae bacterium | reverse complement strand
TCACCTTGCCGCGCGGCGTCGCCAGCACGCGGCCGCCGAGATGCGGCTCGGGCTCGGAGTGGAAGCCCCAATCATAGCGCGGCATGTTGAGCGGGATCGATAGCGCCGCCGGCATCTGGATCAGCGGCCCGGCGTCGCTGCCGCCATATTCGATGACGACGACGGAGTGCCTGCCCTCCTCGGACAGGCGGTAAGCGAGCGCCGAGCCGGCCGAGCAGGACCCGATGATGACGAAATCGGCTTCAGACATCATGGGATGTCAAGCGCCTTAGGCCGACGTGCCGCCCCTCACCCTTACCCTCTCCCCGCAGGCGGGGAGAGGGAGGCGTCAACGTCGCGGCCAGCCTTCTTCTCCCCGCTGGCGGGGAGAAGATGCCGGCAGGCAGATGAGGGGCAGTCCCGACATTGCTGACGATAAAGATCATTTCGCCCTCAGGCTCTCATAGGAAACCATGACACGCTCGGCGTAGGCGGGACGCTCAGTCAGGCGTTTGTAATAGGCGTCGAGATGGGGCGTTTCCGCCTTCTCGAAGGGAAGCGTCATGTAGCGGTAAAGCAGATTGCCGACCGTGATATCGGCGAATGTGAGCACTTGGCCGGCGAGATAAGGCCCCTTGCCAAGTCTCTCGTCCAGGATCGTCGCAAGGCGGGCGATGTCCTTGGCGATCGCAGTGGTGACGGCGGGGTCCCGGTCGGCATCGCGCACGCGCACGAATTGCGTGAACATCCGAAGCACCGTGGGCGCGAAAGTGATCTTGCCCCATTCCGCCCATTGATCGAGAGGCGCCCGTTTCGCCGGGTCCTTCGGCCAGAAGCTCTCCTCGCCGTAGCGCGCCGCGAGATAGCGCAGGATCGCCGCGCTCTCGAAAAGGGTCACATCGCCATCCTGAAGCACGGGCACGAGCCCGTTCGGATTCATCGCCCTGTATTCCGGCGTATCGGTGCCGCCGAAGCTGCCGCCGACGTCAAGCCGGCGATGCGGAAGACCGAGTTCGCCGATCGCCCACATGACGAGCTGGACGTTGGAGGATGTGGTCCTGCCGTGAACGGTGATCATCTCATTCTCCTCGTGGAAAGCGTTTGTCGTTCTCGAGCGTGTCGAGGTTCATGTGGTTGCGCATGTAGCGTTCCGACGCCCTCTGCAGCGGCTGGAAATCCCAGGGGTAATAGGCGCCGTTGCGCAGCGCCGGGTAGACGACCCAGCGCCGTGCCTGGCTCTCGCGCACGGCGGCGTCGAACGCGGCCATGTCCCAGCGCGCGCGCACCTTCGCGATGTAGTCGGCGACGAGCGCCGCATTGGCCGGGTTTTCCGCAAGATTGGTCTGCTCATGCGGATCCGATTCGAGATCAAAGAGTTGCGGCGCATCGATCTCGCAATGGACGAACTTGTACTTGCCGTCGCGGATCGCCACCATCGGGGCATAGGACCCTTCCGCGGCATATTCCATCAGCACCGGTTCGCCACGTCTCTTGCCCTCCATCAGGGGAACGAGCGACTGGCCGTCCGTCCAGGGCATGATCGCGTCCATACCGATGCCGGCGAGATCGCAAAGCGTGGGCAATATATCGAGATTGGAGACGGGCGAAGCGATCGTCCTGTTCTCGACGTTTGGTCCGGCGATCATCAGCGGCACGCGCGCCGAACCCTCGTAGAAGTTCATCTTGAACCACAGGCCGCGTTCGCCGAGCATGTCGCCATGGTCCGAGCAGAACAGGATGATCGTGTCGTCGAGCATCCGGGTAGCTTTCAGCACGGCCAGGATTTCGCCGATCTTGTCGTCGAGATAGCTGATATTGGCGAAATAGCCCCGGCGCGATCGCCGCACCTGCTCGTCGATGATCGAATAGCTGGCATAGTCGCTGGCGAGATAAAGCCGCTTCGAATGTGCGTCCTGCTTTTCATAGGGGATGAAACCGATTTCCGGTTCCAGGGCAGGGCAGTCCTCATAGAGGTCCCAATATTTCCGCCGCGCCACATAGGGGTCGTGCGGATGCGTGAAAGAGACCGTAAGGCACCATGGCTGGCGCGAAGGCTCGTCGGATGTCCGCGCCAGCTGATAGAGCTTCTGCACCGCATGGAAAGCGACCTCGTCGTCATATTCCATCTGATTGCTCGTCTCGGCGACGCCCGCCCCGGTGACGGAGCCGAGATTGTGATACCACCAGTCGATGCGCTCTCCGGGCTTGCGGTAATCCGGCGTCCAGCCGAAATCGGCGGGATAGATGTCCGTCGTCAGCCGCTCCTCGAAGCCGTGAAGCTGGTCGGGACCGACGAAATGCATCTTGCCGGAGAGGCAGGTATGGTAGCCCGCCGCCCGAAGATGATGCGCATAGGTCGGAATGTCCGAGGCGAATTCCGCCGCATTGTCATAGACGCGCGTCCGCGACGGCAATTGCCCGCTCATGAAGGCGGCGCGCCCGGGAGCGCAAAGCGGCGAGGCCGTATAATTGTTGACGAACCGCGCCGAGCGGCGGGCGAGAGTCTTGAGATTCGGCGCGTGCAAGAAGTCCGCCGGGCCATCGGGAAAGAAGGTCCCGTTCAACTGGTCGACCATGATGATCAGGATATTGGCCGGCATTCTCACTTTCCCTGCGATTGGA
>JBQCEL010000162.1:0-14902 GCA_051960255.1 Rhizobiaceae bacterium | reverse complement strand
AGCGCTTCGCGCCGCTGAATAGCTGGCCGGACAACGCCAACCTCGACAAGGCGCGCCGGCTCTTGTGGCCGATCAAGCAGAAGTACGGCCGGAAACTCTCCTGGGCCGACCTGATGATCCTCGCCGGCAACGTCGCCCTCGAGTCGATGGGCTTCAAGACCTTCGGGTTCGGCGGTGGGCGCGCGGATGTCTGGGAGCCCGAAGAGCTCTATTGGGGTCCCGAAGGGACGTGGCTTGGCGACGAGCGCTACAGCGGCGAGCGCCAGCTTGCCGAGCCGCTCGGCGCGGTGCAGATGGGCCTCATCTACGTCAATCCGGAAGGGCCGAACGGCAAGCCGGACCCGCTCGCGGCGGCCAAGGACATCCGCGAAACCTTCTTCCGCATGGCGATGAACGACGAGGAGACCGTCGCGCTGATCGCCGGCGGCCACACTTTCGGCAAGACGCATGGCGCCGGCGATCCGTCTTTCGTCGGCCCGGCCCCCGAAGCCGGCCCGATCGAGGATCAGGGCCTCGGCTGGTCGAGCAAGTTCCAGACCGGCCGGGGCGGCGACGCGATCGGCAGCGGGCTGGAAGTGACATGGTCGCAGACGCCGGTGAAGTGGAGCAACTACTTCTTCGACAATCTGTTCCGCTATGAATGGGAACTGGTGAAGAGCCCGGCAGGCGCCTGGCAGTGGGTCGCGAAGGACGCTCCGGAGGATGTTCCCCTGGCGCACGATCCGTCGAAGAAGCAGCGCCCGACCATGTTGACCACCGATTTGTCGCTCCGCTTCGACCCGATCTATGGGCCGATCTCGCGGCGCTATTACGAGAATCCCGCGCTATTCGCGGACGCCTTCGCGCGGGCCTGGTTCAAGCTGACGCACCGCGACATGGGGCCGAGGGAACGCTATCTCGGCCCGCTCGTGCCGAAGGAAGAGCTGATCTGGCAGGACCCGGTGCCGCCCGTCGATCATGAGCTGGTCAGCGAGGCGGATATAGCGGGCCTCAAGGCGAAGGTCCTCGCCTCCGGACTCACCGTGCCGCAGCTGGTCTCGACCGCCTGGGCGTCGGCTTCGACCTTCCGCAATTCCGACAAGCGCGGCGGCGCCAATGGCGCGCGCATCCGTCTCGAGCCGCAGAAGGATTGGGAGGTGAACGAGCCGGCCGAGCTCCAGGCGGTGCTGTCGAAGCTCGAAGAAATCCGGAGGGATTTCAACGGAGCGCAGACGGGCGGCAAGAAGATTTCGCTTGCCGATCTGATCGTCCTTGCCGGCTCGGCCGCGGTGGAAAAGGCGGCGAAAGACGCCGGCATCGACGTGAAGGCGCCGTTCACGCCGGGACGCATGGACGCGTCGCAGGAACAGACGGATGTCCAGTCCTTCGCGCCGCTCGAACCGCGGGCCGATGCCTTCCGCAATTATGTCAGCGACAAGCCGCAATTGATGGCGCCCGAGGAGGCGATGGTGGACAAGGCGCAATTGCTGAAGCTGACGGCGCCGGAAATGACGGTGCTCCTCGGCGGCCTGCGCGTGCTCGGCGCGAATTTCGGCGGCTCGAAGCACGGCGTTCTGACCCAGCACCCCGGTAAACTGACGAACGATTTCTTCGTCAATCTGCTGACCATGGATACGGTCTGGCAGCCGAAGGCGGGCGAGGATGGCGTCTATGAGGGCCGCGACCGCAAGACCAACGCGCCGAAATGGACCGGCACGCGCGTCGATCTGATCTTCGGCTCGCACTCGCATCTGAGGGCCTATGCCGAGGTCTATGGCAGCGCCGATGCGAAGGAGAAGTTCGCCAGGGACTTCGCCGCCGCCTGGGTAAAGGTGATGAACGCCGACCGGTTCGACCTGGTGCGCTGATATAAAAGGGATGGGCGCGGTCAGGCCGGCTGCGCCCGCCATTTGCCGATATGGCGCTCGCGCGAGAAGCGTGGCATTGGGAGGCCGTCATCCGTTCGAGGCACCGCCCATGAGCCGCAATTTTCTCCGCACCGACTGGTCCGCCGCGCAATATCTGAAATTCGAGGACGAGCGGACGCGGCCGGCGCGCGACCTGCTGGCGCAGATCGGCGTCGAAAATCCGCGCCGGGTCGTCGATATCGGCTGCGGGCCGGGCAATTCGACCGAGCTTCTGGCGGCGCGCTGGCCGGATGCCGAGGTAAGCGGCTTCGACACCTCGCCCGACATGATAGACAAGGCGAGGGTGCGGCTGCCAAAGCTTTCCTTCGCGCTTTCCGATGCCGGAGCTTGGGAGTCGGCGGAGCCGGTTGATGTCATCTTCGCCAACGCCGTCTTTCAGTGGCTGCCCGACCATCCACAGGTGTTCAGAAGACTGATGGGCTTTCTGGCGCCGGGCAATGTTCTGGCCGTGCAGATGCCCGACAATCTCGCCGAGCCTTCGCACGAATTGATGCGCCGGACGGCCGACGCCATGCCTTTCGCGGACAAGATGAGGGGCGCGGCGCGGGAGCCATTGCCGCCGGTCGCCTTTTATTACGATCTGCTTTCGGACCTGTCGGCGAAACTCGATATCTGGCACACACTCTACAACCATCCTCTCGACGATGCGAAAGCGATCGTGGAATGGGTGAAAGGGACGGGGCTTCGGCCGTTCCTCGACCCGCTCGACGTAGAAGAGAAGGCCGCCTTTCTCGATGCCTATACCGCGCGCATCGCCGAAGCCTATCCGAAAATGCGTGACGGCAAGGTGCTGCTTCGCTTTCCCAGGCTGTTCATCGTCGCCCGGAAAGCGTAGAGCGGACGCGCCGGCGAACCTAGAGCAAGATGCGATTGGATTAAATCGCATCATGCTCTTATCTCTTTGTCTAGGCATGATCTTTTCGGAAAACCGGTACCCACTTTTCCGGATCATGCTCTATGATGCGCTGCCGCCACAGCGACGCCACAATCGAGGCAAATGCCGTTCCGACTTTGCAAACCAATCTTTTAGGCACTAAACCGCATAGTGGAAACCGGTCGGTCCTCCGAGTCGTCGCCCGGTTGTCACCCGCCAGGGACAAGCTGTTTCATGAATCGCGTCACCATCAGCGGCATCGGCATCAAGATTCCGGATGCCAGCATAACCAATGACGAACTGGTCGACAGCTTCAACACATGGGTGGATTGGGAAAATGCGCGGCGCTCGCGCACCGGCGAGCCGATGCTGCAGAAGTCCTCCAGCGAGTTCATCGTCCATGCCTCGGGCATAGAAGAACGCCGCGTCATCTCGTCCGACGGCATCCTCGATCCGGAGCGGATGGCGCCGCGCATACCAAGGCGGAGCGACGAGGACCTGTCCGTGATGGCCGAGTTCGGCGTCGCCTCGGCCAGGCAGGCGATCGAGCATGCCGGCGTCGATCCGGCCTCGATCGACCTCGTCATCTGCTCGGCGTCGCACCAGCAGCGGCCCTATCCCGCGATCGGCATCGAGATCCAGAAGGAACTCGGCATTCCCGGCGCCGCCTTCGACATGAGCCTCGGCTGTTCCTCCGCCGCGGCCGGGTTGCATCTCGCGACCAATCTCGTGCGCACCGGCGCGCAAAAGCGTGTGCTGGTGACGACGCCGGAGATCATTTCGGGACATCTGAGCTATCGCGACCGGCAGACCCATTTCATCTTCGGCGACGCCTCCGCCTCTCTCATCGTCGAGCCGCTCGGGGAAGGAGAAATGCGTCCCGGCCGGTTCGAGGTGGTCGACACAGGCATCTGGACGCAGTTCTCCAACAATATCCGTTCCAATTTCGGTTTCCTGAACCGCGCGATGCAGGAAGACACGTCCATCGTCGACATGACCGACAATCTGATCAAGCAGGTCGGCAACAGGGTGTTCAAGGAAGTCACCGTCGCGGGGCATCATTTCATCGTCGAATTCCTGGCCCGGCACGACCTTACGCCGCACGCCATTAGGCGCTTCTGGCTGCACCAGGCGAATGCGCGCATGAACGCCATGATCCTCAGGCTGGCGTTGGGCGAGGATGCCGATCACGACCGCGCGCCGATGGTGCTGCAGCGGCTCGGAAACACCGCCGCGGCCGGCGCCATCGTGGCTTTGAAGGAAAACCATGAGGATTTGAAGCCCGGCGATGTCGGCCTGATCTGCGCTTTCGGAGCGGGTTATTCCATCGGCGGCGCGCTCCTGCGTATGATGTAGAACAGATTTCCATCGTTCGTGCGAATGGAAGGATCATCCCTTTTGGCTGGATTCCTGGCCTTTCATGATCCATCCTGCCGGCCACCAAAAGCATTATTCATCGAGGCCGGCCGATGGCGGAAACGCTGACGCTTTTTCCGGACGCAGAAGCTCCCTACGCCGATACGATCGTGCCGGCGCGCCGGCTGGCGGCACGCGCCGAGGCGCTTTACATCGCCTCATCAGGCGGTTTCGAGACAAGCCCGATCGAGGCTCTTGAACTCGGCCTCGACGGCATTGCGGGCGATTTCCATCAGGGTCTGACGCGGCGCTCCGGCGGCCGCGAGCCATGGTATCCGCGCGGGACGGAAATGCGAAACGAGCGGCAATTGTCGATCGTCGCTGCCGACGAACTCGTGGCGATAGCGGAATTGATGGGGCTGCCGGAAATTAAGCCGGAATGGATTGGTGCCAACATCGTTCTTTCCGGCATTTCGAAGCTTTCCATGCTGCCCGCCCGTACGAAGCTGTTCTTCGCCAACGGTGTGACGCTCAAGATCGACGGGCAGAACCATCCTTGCAAGGTTGCCGGTCTTTCGATCGCGAAACATGCAAGAATGGCCGACGAGACGGCAGGCGCGCTTCTCTTCCCGCAGGTCGCGAAGCGCCTGCGTGGGCTCGTCGCCTGGGTTGAGAAGCCCGGCCGGATCGAGGTGGAAGAGACGGTTTTCGTCCATATCCCGGAGCAATGGATTTACCGGGCGTAAGGGGCTTCTTTTTCCCCCGCCTTAAAGGCGGAGGCACGCCCCGACCGGGCGGAACGGGGCATTCCAGTCTGACGTAAACGGTAATGACGTCAGCCCTCATCATCAGCTTCCAGCAGGCGCGTCGCGCGCCAGCGGGTCAGCACCTCGTTGATGGCGTCGAGCACGAAAAAACGCCCCGAATCGCGGTCGTAGCCTTCCGCGAGCAGCTTGTCGTAATCGGTGTGGGCGTGGCGCACATGAGCGATCGTCGCCAGCCAGACCGCGATTGTGGGAGGCAGATCGCGGAATTTCCGGTCGAGCGCCGCCGCGCGGATGGGTTCGGTATCGGCATAGGGGGCCATCGGCAAAAGTGCGGTCAGTGCCTTGGCGACGGCGCGCTGCCGGCCGGTTGTGGCCACGCTCATTTCTCTTGCCGCTCCGTGACCGCATCCGGGAAGGAATCGATCGAGGCGTAATAGGGTTTGACATCGATCACCGGCGTTCCGTCGAGCACATCGATGGCGTCGAGAGTGAGGCGTCCGGCATCCTGATCCAGTGCGACCAGCCGGGCGATATGCAGCCCGATCGGGTTGGGCCGCGCCGGCGAGCGGATGGAGAAAACCCCTTTCGGATGAGGAGCATGGCGCGGTTTTTGCACAATCAGATTCCGCGGTGCAAGATTGAGCCAGGTCAGGATAATCACATGGCTCGCGGCCTCCAGATCACCCAAGCCCGGGCGAAATTCGGCATCGATCTCGACAATCGCGTCGCCATCGCGTTCCCGCGCCCTGTTCATGTTCTTGGGGCAGTCATCCCGGTTGATCCAGGGGGAACCGACATGGCCGATGAAGATCACATGGGCGTCACCCGGCAGGTCCGCCGGATCGCTCGCCAGCGCGACTTCGCCGTCCCGCATTGATGCCCCGCCCTTCGTTTCCTGCAAGAATGGCGTCATTTCTTTTCCTGATCGCGACATAGGCTCTTGCGAACATGGCGTTTTTCACATAAAGATATGTTTATATCTTTCTGGAGATGCGCATGCTTTCCCGCACCCCCGTCGGTCTTGACGCCATGGTTGATATATTGAAGGCGGCGGCCGAATCCAGCCGGCTGCGCATTCTTTTGCTGCTGTCGCGGGGGGATCTCACGGTCAGCGACATCACGGAAGTGCTCGGCCAGTCCCAGCCGCGCGTCTCGCGGCATTTGAAGCTGCTGCTCGAAGCACGGCTGATCAGCCGTTATCAGGAGGGCTCCTGGGCTTATTTCCGTCTCGCGGATGAGGGCGTGGCGCAGGAGACGGTGCAGAGCATTGTGGCGCGCCTCGATGGGCAAGACGCGCCGGTGGAGCGCGACCTCGAACGGCTCGCCGCGGTCAAGCAGAGGCGGCAGGAGAGGGCGCTCGGCTATTTCAGCACCAATGCGGCAAGCTGGGACGAGATACGGTCCCTGCATGTGCCCGACGCCGCAGTTGAAGCGGCGATGAAGCGCGTCGTCGGCACGCGTCCGTTCCAGACCATGCTTGATCTCGGCACAGGCACGGGCCGGCTGCTCGAGATTTTCGCGCCGCTTTACAGACGCGGCATCGGTATCGACCAGTCGCGCGAGATGCTGGCGGTGGCGCGCGCCAATCTCGACAAGGCCGGCATCACCAACGCGCAGGTCAGGCAGGGCGACATCTATGCGCCGCCGGTGGAGCGCGACAGTTTCGACCTCGTCACCATCCACCAGGTGCTGCATTATCTGGAAGAGCCCGGCCGCGCCATCCAGGAGGCGGCGCGGCTGCTCAGGCCGTCTGGCCGGCTGATGGTCGTCGATTTCGCACCGCACCAGATCGAATTCCTGCGCGACGAGCACGCCCATGTCCGGCTTGGCTTTTCCGACAGCCAGATCGCCGACTGGCTTGCAGATGCCGATCTGGACCTCAAGGAGACGTTCGATTTTCAGCCGAGCGGCGAAAACCATCATCTGACGGTGAAGCTCTGGCTGGCGCAGGACCGTCGGCTGCTGATGGCCGAAACGCAGGCAGTCGAGACGAGGGAGCGCGCCTGATGTCACAGTTTCGCTTTTCGCGCCGACCCGACATCGGCGACAAGATCCGCGTCTCCTTCGAATTCTTCCCGCCGAAGAATGCCGAGATGGAAACGAAGCTCTGGGAAACGGTCGAACGCCTCGAACCGCTCAACCCGGCCTTCGTGTCCGTCACCTATGGCGCTGGCGGTTCGACGAGGGAACGCACCCATCGCACCGTCGGGCGCATCCTGAGAGAAACATTGCTTCGACCGGCGGCGCATCTCACCTGCATCGACGCGACGCGTGATGAGGTCGATCAGGTCGCGCGCGATTTCCAGGCCATGGGCGTGACGAATTTCGTGGCGCTGCGCGGCGACCCCGCCTCGGGCGTTGGCGGCGTCTACCGCCCACATCCGGGCGGATACGCCAACGCCTCGGAACTTGTCCAAGCCCTCGGCCGGATCGGGACGTTCGATATCTCGGTCTCGGCCTATCCGGAAAAGCACCCGGAAAGCCCGGACTTCGCAACCGATATCGACATGCTGAAGCGGAAAGTGGATAACGGCGCCACGCGGGCCATCACCCAGTTCTTCTTCGATAATGATCTCTATGAGCGCTATGTCGAGCGCGTCAGGCGCGCGGGCATCTACATCCCGATCGTGCCCGGCATATTGCCGATCCACAATTTCCGGCAGGTGGCGGGCTTCGCGGAACGCTGCGGCGCGCTGGTGCCGGCATGGGTCGCGGAACGCTTCAGCGGGCTTGAGGATGAGCCTGAGACGCAGGCGTTGATCGCCGCCGCTGTCGCGGCCGAGCAGGTCTTAGATCTCGTCGAGCGCGGCGTCCACGATTTCCACTTTTATACGCTTAACCGCGCCGATCTCGTTTTCGCCATCTGTCACATGATCGGCATCCGCACGCCGGCGATCGCTGAAACGGAGGCTGCCTGAACATTCGAAATGAAAAGGCCGGGTTTTTTCGAACCCGGCCGCAAGATTTCTTTATGGCTTGAATGGATGACCGTTGCCGCCGAACAAAGGAAACGACAGCAAAGAGATTGTCTCTGGTCAACTTCCTTCCAATCAGGGCAATACGCCCAAGACAAGCGCACCGATGAAGGCGAACGCGGCGCAGATAATCAGTGCATTGACGGGCCGTGTCAGTCCCATGGCATAGCCTCCTCTTCCACCGATAGGCGTAGAGTCTAGGTGCAAATCTGCAACGAACAAGCAGATTTTTTGCTGCAACGCCGCATCGGGAGAGAAAAGCATTCTCTGGCTTCGATCACGTTGCCTTGATTTCCTTAGTGAAAACCTGGTTGCACATCTGTGCAAAAAAAAATTGACCGACGGCAGGAATGCGGGGCGTGTCGATGCGGTCGGCTGCCGCATCGAACGGAGAGGAACGGACCTGATTTGCACAGAAATCTTCGGTTACTTTCAAAAGATTACGCGAGATCGTCCTCGGACGCCGGCCATTCGGCGGGGCTAGATCACCCATCCGAATGGGTAAGCCGCTCAAACTTTTGCCTCTTCTAATCCCGGAAACTCCGGCTTTCCACCGGTTCGTGGTAGCCGCCGCGGCACGAAGGAAGGGCTCCTGCCAGCGGCGACGTCCCGCAACCTCTCTTGCCACGAAGGACTACGCGGTGATTCGGCAATTGTGATTGAAGCGGCGATGGAACCTCAGCTGGTTGCGAATCGTTACATTCGTTGATGCGCGCCGTTCGGCGCAACCGTCTTTCGGCGCGAATGTCCGAAAGGAGGCGACGATGCCCAACCAATCCCCAACTTCCTATCTGTGGCCAAACTGGCTCACCCTCATCCTGGGCGTATGGCTGTTCATTTCCCCCTGGGCTCTCACGAATGCGCCCGGTGGCAATTGGGCCTGGGACGCCTGGATCATCGGCGCGGTGGTCGCGCTCCTTTCGATCGCGGCTCTGGTGCAATTCGCGCAATGGGAGGACTGGGTCAGTCTCATCCTCGGCGCATGGCTGTTCATATCCCCATGGGTGCTCGGCTTCTCCGGCATGCACAACATGGCCTGGAATGCCTACATCGTAGGCGCCCTGATCTTCCTGATCGGCATCTGGGGCGTCGTCGCGGCGCGGCAGGCCGAAAGCACGATGCATCTGCAGGCGCATTGATGCGCCGAGATGGATTGACGGCAAAGCGCGGCGGGATATCCCGCCCGCAATGAACGCTGTCGTCAGAGCGCCGCGAGCAGGGCTTCGGTCGGCCAGCCATCGACTGGCATGCCGAGCCTTTGCTGCTCGGCGCGCACGGCTTCGCGCGTTCCCGAGCCGAGAACGCCGTCGATCTTGCCGACGTCGTGACCCTTCGCTTCCAGCTTCCGCTGCAAATCCTTCATCTCGGCCAGCGACAGGCCGGGTTGGGGATCGTGCTTCTCATAGGCCGGCGCGCCGGCGAAGCGGGTCGCGAGATAGGCCGCCGTCATCGTATAGACGAAGGACTGGTTCCATTTGAGATAGACGCCGTAATCGTCGAACATCAGGAACGCCGGGCCCATGCGGCCCATCGGCAGCACGAGGCTTGCCTGCTCGTCCGAGTTTTCCAGCGCGCCGCCGCCGCGCTTCGTGACGCCAAAGGCCGACCATTGCGACAGCGGCAGCTTGGTTTCCATGCCGGTCTTGTCCCACGGCATCTTGGCCGGAACCTCGACCTCCTCCATCCACGGCTTCCCCGCCTGCCAGCCGAGCGATTTCAGGAAATTCGCGGTCGTCATGATGACGTCCGGGGCGCTGTTCCTGAGATCGACCTGGCCGTCCCCGTCGCCGTCCGTGCCATGGGCGAGGTAGTCTTTGGGCAGCATCTGCGTCTGCCCGATCTCGCCCGCCCATGCGCCTTCGACATTGACGGGCACGGTGCCATGATCGATCAGCTTCAGGAGCGCTATGAGTTGCGGGCGGAAGGTCTCCGGCCGCCGGCAATCATGTGATAGGGTCGCAAGCGCATCGAGCGTGTCGAAATTGCCTTGCACCGCGCCGAAATCGGTCTCGAGCGCCCAGAAGGCAGTGATCACGGGCGCGGGAACGCCATAGGTCTGCTCCGCCTTGGCAAAGATGGCGGCATCGCTCTTCATGCGCTCCTTGCCGATCCTCAACCGGTAGGCGTTCACCATGCGGCTTGAGAATTCGATGAAGTTCTGGGCGAAAACGCCCTGTGCGTGGTCACGGGCGATCACTTTCGGATCGATATGCGCTTGCGCCAGTGCTGCCAGACCGCGTTCGCCAACGCCATCGGCCCTGGCTTCGGCGCGAACGCCATCCAGCCAGGCCTTGAAATCCCCGCCACATTGCGGCTGCTGGGCAAACGAGGGCGTGGCTACAAGGCAGGACAGCAAAACCGCAGAAACCGAAATCAACCCTTTCATCGTCGCTCCGTCTTTTTCAAGTGCCTGGCTTTTTAACTGGCGTTCGCTTTCAGCCATTCCACCCACGCGGCCTTGTCGCCGTTAAACGTATTGATATCCGCATCGCCCTTGATGCCGGGCAAAATGCCTGTACCCGTATATTGCCAGAAGAGCCACGGGTGCCCATCAAATTTGGCGTCCGGATGGCCGGCGACGGAACGGAGCCAGAACCGGTAGCCTTTCAGCTGGGAAAGGTTGTTGTCGTTGAAGAAATCGATCGTCGTATAGATAATCGGCTCCTTGCCATAATGCTGGGCGAGCGTCTCCAGGAATATCTTCATCTCTTGTCGCACGACCGTTGCGGGCGGGCGATAGGTGCATGTCGGAGAGGCGGGATTCCACTCGACGTCCGCTACCGGGGGCAGGGCGTCTCTTTCCTTCGGGACGTTCTGAATGAACCATGCGGCCTGATCGATGGCCGGGGTGCAGAAATAGAAGAAATGATAGGCGCCGCGCGGAATGCCATTTGCGCGGGCTTCCCTCCAGTTCCTGGCGAAGGATGCATCCACCCTGTCGCCGCCCTCGGTCGCCTTGATGAAAGCAAAGGCGATACCGTCCGCCTTCAGGCGCGACCAGTTCACATTGCCCTGATATTTCGCGACATCCGTGCCGTGCACCGGGTAGCGCCATGGCGCGCGGGAGCCCCATCGTTGCGGCTTGCGGTCCCGGAAATGCGGCCCCGGCGCGGCAAGGTCGCCGAAATCGTAGGAAACGGATGTACAAGCCGCGGGAAGAGCTGCCAGAAGGCAAGAAACGAGCAAAAAAGTGAGCCGGCGCATTCAGGACGTTCAATCAGCCGTTGCGAATCGGAGCATTTATTCCGATCGGATGGATAGGCGATCCTGTTGCGGGCGTCATCTTGTCGAAATGATGAAAACCACGGATTTCCGTTGCCGGAAGCCTGGAAATCCTGAAAATAGCCGGAAATGGGCGGCGGCGGCCAGCGGAGCCCCGCGACGAAGAGGCGAGCATGCGCTTTCTGATCGCGTTGCTGAAAGGATTTGCCGCCCTCGCCATACTCGCAATCATTGCAGGCATTGCGTGGCTTTACCTCGCCCCGCCGGCGCTGATCCGAGTCGGAGCCGGCTATGCCGCGAAAATCGTCTGCTCGAACACGTTCGTCGCCAATCGCGATCCGCATGACGTTTTTCAGGACGACGTCCAGGCGCCCGGCAATCCGCTGCTCGGCTATTTCGATCTCGATGTTTCCGAAGCGAAGCGCAGCGTTACGGCCTCGTTTCTCGGCTATTTCGGTTCCGTCACCGCGATCGCGCGTCCGGGTCTCGGCTGTGCGGTCGTACCGGACGGGAATCTCGCCGGGGCCCGCGCATATAGCGCTCCGGCTGTGCCTGACGGTCAGCCGAGCGAGGCGCTATGGCCCGAAGGCGACAATGTGCAGCTTTCGCAAAACCCGGCGCTCAATCACATTCTCGACGACCCAGGCCTCGCCGGTCCGGGCATGCGCGCGCTCGTTGTCGTCAAAAGCGGCCGTATCATCGGCGAGCGCTATGGCGGCGATTTTGCAGACGACACGCCTCTTATCGGCTGGTCGATGACCAAAACCGTCGATGCCGCGCTCGTCGGCACTGTCATCCAGGCAGGCAAGCTTAAGCTCGACCAGCAGAACCTGCTGCCCGAGTGGCGCAACGACAAGCGGAAGGACATCAGCGTCGCCGACCTGATGGCGATGTCGAGCGGGCTGGCCTTCAACGAGGATTATGGCGATGTCTCGGACGTGACGCGGATGCTTTTCCTCGAGCCCGACATGGCGAAATTCGCCGCATCCATGCCGCTCGTTTCGCCGATCGGGAAAGTTTTTCACTATTCGAGCGGGACGGGGGTGATCCTCGCCCGCATCTGGCAGAACGCGGTGGGCGATGAAAAGGCCTCGCTGGCCTGGCCGCAACAGGCGCTTTTCGGGCCTCTCGGCATGACGAGCGCGGTGCTGGAAACGGATGAAGCCGGCACTTTCGCCGCGTCGTCCTACCTTTATGCGACGGCGCGAGATTGGGCCCGTTTCGGCCTTTTCCTGCTTGAGGGGGGTCGCTGGCAGGGCAAGCAGATTCTGCCGCCTGGCTTCGTGGCCATGATGCACCAGCCGGCGCCCGCGTCGCACGACCGCTACGGGAAAGGCCTGGTCTGGCTGGTCGCGCCTGGCCAGCATGTCGGCGACGGCGCAAAAGCGGGACTGCCAGGCGACACGTTCTGGATGGACGGCCATGACGGCCAGAGCATCGCCATCATTCCGTCGAAAGGGCTGGTCGTGGTGCGGCTCGGCCTGACGCCCGGCAGGCTTCACTACCATCCACAAGCGCTCGCCGCCGCGCTGGTGAAGGCGCTGCCGTAGGACCGCGGCTCGAGGCTCGCTTCGCCCGCACCTCACCATGAGGACCGCTGTCGCATATGAAATGACCCCCACCCCTAACCCCTCCCCACAAGGGGGAGGGGAACGATGCCGCATTCCTGCAGAGCATCAAATGTTGGCGATTTCGGCTGAAAGAGCGGCGCGAGCGTCTCCCTCCCCCTTGTGGGGAGGGGCTAGGGGTGGGGTAAGACTTCACCCAAACCTTGCCGAAATTCCAATTAACCACGTCCAAGCAACGCCTTGAGTAGAGGGCCGTCGCCTCCCCAGACGGGATCGGTCGAGGGTGTCTCGACGGCGGCGATCTCTTTCAGCATCGGCTCGTCATAGCCGTCCTCGGCCTTGAGGACCGTGTAATTCTCCTGGCCGGGCGGATAGGCGCCACAGATCTGGAATCCGTTGCCCGCTTCGACCTGCCGATGGCCGAAGCCGGGCGGCAAAATCATCACGTCGCCGGCCTTGACCTCAATCTCCTCACCCTGGGGGCCGCCGAGCATCAGAACCGCCGACCCTTGCGCGACCGCCAGCACTTCGAACGCGTCGGGATGAAAATGATGGAAGTCGAAGACATGCCATGTCCAGGCGCCGCCCCAGCCATTCGCCCGCAGCATCGCTTTCACGGCGTCGTCGTCCTGTGCTCCGCCAAGCGCATCGCGCGCGATCACGGCGGGGTATCTGTCATTGTTGGGCACCTGATCGCCGCGTGGAAATGTGAGGCGCGCAACCCTCATGGACAGCGGATCTTTGGCGCGCAATTCTGGCATCGGGAACGCATCCTCGTTGTAGCAGGAAGAACTGCACCGGCGAGGGTAGGTTCCCGATTTCCGGCTTACGCCTTTCCAAGCCCTCCCGCGGTCGGCGTCGTTACGATAACGGCTTCTCCAGCTTCGAGCACGGTCTGATCGCAGCCTTTCAGCACATCGATCGTGCCGTCGAGGCGGCGGACTTCGGTCCTGCCCATCTCGCCGTCGCCGCCGTCCGCGATCCCGCGCGGCGGCACTGTGCGATGGGAGGAGAGGATCGCGCATTCCATCTTTTCCAGGAAGCGGATGGTACGGCGCGTGCCGTCGCCCGCATGCCATTTCCCCTTGCCGCCGGAGCCGGCGCGAATACGGAAATCCTCCAGGATGACAGGGAATCTGAGTTCCAGGATTTCAGGGTCGGTCAGCCTGGAATTGGTCATATGCGTGTGGACGCCGGATGTACCGTTGAAGCCGCGCCCATCATTCATGTGTCCTGCCGGCGAACCGGAGCAGATCGTCTCGTAATATTGATATTTGTCATTGCCATAGGTCAGATTATTCATTGTGCCCTGGGAGTTGGCGAGCGCGCCCATGGCGCCGAAAAGCGCGTTGGTGACGTGCTGCGAGGTCTCCACGTTGCCGGCGACCACCGCCGCCGGATAGCTAGGCCGCAGCATGCAGCCTTCGGGGATGACGATGTTGATCGGTCGCAGGCAGCCCGCATTCATCGGGATCGAGCCTTCGACCATGACGCGGAAGGCATAGAGCACGGCGGCGCGCGCGACCGGTTCCGGCGCGTTGAAATTGTTCTTCATCACCGGCGAGGTGCCGGTGAAATCGACTGTCGCCTCGCGTTTTTGCCGATCGACCGTGATCTTCACCTTGATGACCTGCCCGGTATCGGTCGGGTATTCGTATTCGCTGTCGTCGGGGAGGCGTTCGATGACACGGCGGACACTCTCGGCCGCGTTGTCCTGCACATGGCCCATATAGGCCTCGACCGTCTGAAGGCCGAAATGGCGCACCATCTTCCTCAGTTCCGCGACGCCTTTTTCGTTGGCCGCGATCTGCGCTTTCAGGTCGGCGACGTTCTGCGCCGGATTGCGGGCAGGGTAGGGATGGTCGGTGAGGAGGTGGATCAGTTCCTTCTCGCGGAAGCGGCCCTGGTCGACGAGGCGGAAATTGTCGAAGAGCACGCCTTCCTCGTCCACTGTCGTCGCCAGCGGGGTCATCGAACCCGGCGCCGTGCCGCCGACATCGGCATGATGCCCGCGCGAGGCCACCCAGAAGAGGATCTTTCCCTCCCCCTTGAGGGGAGGGTGGCCAGCCGTAGGCTGGTCGGGTGGGGTGGCTGCGGAAGTGTTCGGCGCTTCTCTTAAGCTGTGCGCGGCCGCGTGCCCCCCCCCCCCCCCCCGCCCGGGCCCCACCCCCCCAAACGGGGGGGCAAAAAACGCAAAAAAAACCCGGACCACCCCTTTTTAACGCCCAATAGG
>JBQCEL010000161.1:0-9439 GCA_051960255.1 Rhizobiaceae bacterium | reverse complement strand
CCGCCTGCATCGGGTCGAGCGAGTTCGTCTCCGTGTCGAAGGCGACAAGCCCTTCTTCCGCCGCCTCCGCCACCCAGGCCTCCAGCGTCGCGAGATCGCGGATGCAGTGATAGGCGTTGACGTCGATCTTTTCCGCGACGGCCGCCTCCGCGCGCGCCTGGGCGAGCGCGAGGGGGGTGTTTCCCTCCCCCTTGAGGGGAGGGTGGCCAGACGCAGTCTGGCCGGGTGCGCTGATTGCAGCAGCGACCCCCTCCGTCTGCTTCGCAGACACCTCCCCCCCATGGGGGGAGGAAGTCCCCACATCCGGCCCATGCGCCTCGCCATCACGCACCACTTCGATAGGCGCCGGCTCGATCTCCGCCGGGTCGGCGCCCGTCGCTTCCGCGACCCGCCTGGTCAGCGAGGAAAACTCCATCGCCTTTAAAAAGGCGATCAGTTTCGGCCCGTCCGGCGGCTGCAAGCGAAGAGCGTCGAGCCCCATTTCGATCGGCACGTCATTCTTCAGCGTCACCAGCTGGCGCGAGAGCAAGGCATGTTCGGCGTTCTGGATCAGCGTTTCGCGGCGCTTGTTCTGCTTGATTTCGGAAGCGCGGGCGAGAAGCGTGTCGAGATCGCCATATTCCTCCAGCAATTGCGCCGCCGTTTTCGGCCCGATCCCCGGCACGCCCGGAACGTTGTCGATCGAATCGCCGGTGAGCGCCTGCAGGTCGATCATCTTTTCCGGCGGAACGCCCCATTTCTCGATCACTTCGGGGATGCGTATTTCGCGGTCCTTCATCGGGTCGTACATGGAGACCGTCTCGCCAACGAGCTGCATCAGATCCTTGTCGGAGGAGATGATCGTGGTGTCGGCGCCGGCTTCGCAGGCCAGCCTGGCATAAGTGGCGATGAGGTCGTCCGCCTCATAGCCTTCCAGCTCGATGCAGGGCAGGTCGAAGGCGCGCGTCGCGTGTCGTATCAGGCCGAACTGCGGGATCAAATCCTCCGGCGGCTCGGAGCGGTTGGCCTTGTATTCGGAATAGATCGCATGACGGAAGGTTTCCGCCGAGTAGTCGAAGATGACGGCAAAATGCGTCGGCGTGACGCCGACGGATGTATCGCGCGCGTCACGCAGGAGTTTCCATAGCATATTGCAGAAGCCGGCCACCGCGCCGACCGGCAGGCCGTCGGATTTGCGCGTCAGCGGCGGCAGCGCGTGGTAAGCGCGGAAAATATAGCCAGAACCGTCGACAAGAAAGAGATGATCGCCCTGTTTCATGGCTAACGCCTAACGTGCCCCGCAAGGACTGTCCATGGCAAAGCGCCGGACGTGCTTTCTCAGCCAAAAACTGCTGCCATTCGCAATCACGCCTTCGTTACAAACTTGTAATTTTCGTGCCCTTGAATCGCCATCATCAGAGGGCCAGATATCGGTCATCGGCAATTGTTTTAGCCGAGTCCGGAACAAGGCCCGTCCCCCGCCTAACCGGACAACTGCGGCAGCCTCATCCCCCTCTCCGGGCTGCCGCATCGTTTCGAGTAAAGGCCGCCGTGGTTTCCCCTCCACCACGGCGGCCATTTATTATGCAAAAGCAGAACCTTGATGTTGTTAGAAGGAGGCGGCCTTCGAGGCCCCTTCCTGCAATTGCCGCCCGGTCCTGAAAAATTCCTTTTTTGAAAATCATGCTCCGGCAGAACGGTTCCAATTGGACTTCTGTCGCTCTAAGGTGCGGCCTTCCATTTCGAAAGGCCTGTTCATGACCGCTCCGACCAAAGTGCTTGCCGTTCTCGACGAAGGGCTTCCCGCCAGCCTCGACCGGCTGTTCGAGCTTCTGCGAATCCCTTCCATCTCGACCGATCCGGCCTATGCGGAAGCATGCCAGAAGGCCGCGGAGTGGATGGCCAGGGATCTGCAGTCGATCGGCTTCGAGGCAAGCGTGAGGCCGACCAAAGGCCGGCCGATGGTCGTCGCCCATCATGCAGGGCCGGATGCGTCGGCGCCGCATATCCTCTTCTACGGGCATTACGACGTGCAGCCGGTCGATCCGCTCAGCCTTTGGGAGAACGATCCTTTCGATCCGAAAATCAAGGACGCCGGCAAGGACCGCAAGATCATCACCGGCCGCGGTTCGGCCGACGACAAGGGCCAGTTGATGACCTTCGTGGAAGCCTGCCGCGCCTATAAGAAGGCGGAGGGCAAATTGCCCCTGAAGGTGACGATCCTGCTCGAAGGCGAGGAGGAATCAGGCTCTCCTTCGCTGAAGCCCTTCCTGGAAGCTAATGCGAAGGAGTTGACGGCGGATTTCGCGCTCGTCTGCGACACGGGCATGTGGGATCTTGAGACGCCGGCGATCTCGGTCGGGCTGCGCGGCCTGGTCGGCGAGGAGATCACCATCAAGGCTGCCGATCGCGACCTGCATTCCGGTCTCTATGGCGGCGCGGCCGCGAACCCGATCCATATTCTGACAAAAATCCTTGCCGAAATGCGTGACGAAAACGGCCGCGTCACCATTCCGGGCTTCTATGAAGGCGTCGAAGAAACACCGCCGGACATATTGAAGATGTGGGAAGGCCTCTCCGACCGGCCGGAACATTTCCTCACCGATATCGGTCTTTCCGTTCCTTCCGGCGAAAAGGGGCGCTCGGTGCTTGAACTTACCTGGGCGCGGCCGACGGCGGAAGTGAACGGCATTTCCGGCGGCTATACCGGAAAGGGCTTCAAGACCGTCATTCCGGCGGAAGCCTTCGCCAAGGTTTCCTTCCGCCTCGTCCACAAGCAGGATCCGGAAAAGATCCGCGCGGCATTTCGCGCCTTCGTCAAGCAGCGCGTCCCGGCCGACTGCTCGGTCGAATTCGCCGAGCATGGCGGCTCGCCAGCGATCCAGCTTCCTTATGATTCGCCGGTTCTCAACGCCGCCCGCGAAGCGCTCGACGCGGAATGGCCGAAAAAGGCCGTGATGATCGCCATGGGGGGCTCGATCCCGATCGTCGGCGATTTCCAGAAGTTTCTCGGAATGGATTCGCTTCTGGTCGGTTTCGGCCTGCCGGACGACCGCGTCCATTCGCCGAACGAGAAATACGAGCTTTCCTCCTTCCACAAGGGGCAACGCTCCTGGGCGCGCATCCTCGCCGCGCTCGCCGACGCACATGCTGCCGGAAAGCTTACCGGACGCTGACATGACGATCCGCTTTCACAAATACGACCTGCCTGATCTTTCTTCCTACGCGGTCGAGGCGATCGCCATCGATACGGAGACGTTGGGCCTCAATCCGCATCGCGACCGGCTGTGCGTCGTGCAGATGTCGGCCGGCGACGGCAATGCCGACGTGATCCAGATCGCCGCGGGGCAAAAGGAAGCGCCGAACCTCGCCCGGCTGCTTGGCGATCCACGGATCACCAAGATCTATCACTACGGCCGGTTCGATATCGCGGTGCTCTATCACGCCTTCGGCGTCATGCCCGAGCCGGTCTTCTGCACCAAGATCGCCTCGCGGCTGACCCGCACCTATACGGACCGGCATGGACTGAAGGACATTTGCTCCGAGCTTCTCGGGGTCAACCTGTCGAAGGCGCAGCAATCGTCGGACTGGGCGGCGGAAACGCTGTCGCAGGACCAGATCGATTACGCCGCCTCCGATGTCCTTTATCTGCACCAGTTGCGGGAGAAGCTCATCGGACGGCTGGTCAGAGAAAACCGCCTCGCCGAGGCGGAAGCCTGCTTCCGTTTCCTGCCCACGCGGGCGAAGCTCGACCTGATGGGCTGGGCGGAGCAGGATATCTTCGCCCATTCCTGAGGGGCAGGTGTCCCGGAGCTTGAAACAAATGCCGGATCGTTATCAGTCGTCCGGCATACTTGTCTCATCAGGCAAACGTCAGGCTTGGCGACCCCAGATATTGTCGGCCTCTTCCGGCGTCGGGACGCGGCCATGCGGCGTCATCTGATCGACCGCTGCGGGCAGGTTCTGCGACAACCTCTGCAAAAGCTCGTCCTTCGACAGGCCCGTCTGCTGTTCCAGCTTGGCGAGCGTGTCGGGACCGATGGCGCTTTCGAGATCGTTCGGCTGGATCGGCTTGTTGGCGCCAGTGCCTACCCATGATTCGGCCTTGTCGCCATGGCCGGTCTGTTTCAGTCCGTCGATCAGCTCACCAAGGCCACCGGCGAGCGACCCGCCTGTCGCGGCGCCTCCCAGCATACCGCCCAGGCCGCCCAAGAGCCCGCCCAGTCCGCCGGACGAGCCGCCCGCCGCACCGCCGGCGCCTTGCGGCGCGCTGCTCGCTTGCTGTTGATGATTGACGAATGCTCTCAACGCAACCACGCCAAGCATCGCCAGCGCTGCCTTGGAAAGATCGAGACCCATATTCAGTCCTCCTGTTTCGAGGGGAAACGCTGTTCGAGAACCCCGGCCCGAAATGATCTTAGCAGCCGAAGTCGCCTCTGAATATGACCTTCACTCACCAGCAATGCATCGAGCAGACCATGAGCGGCAGCGGCGACCCTGAAGCGCCCGATCCTCATCGCAATTTCAGAAAATTTGGCTTAACCCCACTTTAAATCGCCGCATTTACGCTTCATGCCGCGCGCGACTTCTGGGAATGGCAAGGGGCGGATGGCCAGAAAAAAAGGGAACGAGCGCATCGAGCCAAGCTTCGACGGGCCGTCGCGCGATCGCGCCGATGACGGTCTGTCCGTGAGCGAGGAGGATCGTGTCATACCCGCCGGCCGACGCAAGCCATCAGCCAATAAAAAATCGTCGAAACCGTCGTCGGACCGGCGACGCCGGCGCTCCCGGCCGCGTCGTGGCTTCCTGGGCTTCGTAACGCGCGCGGTCTACTGGTCCTTTGTGCTGGCGATCTGGGGCGGCATCGCCTGCGCCGCCGTTGTCGCCTATTACGGCGCCAAAATGCCGAGCGCGACCACATGGGCCATCCCCGACAGGCCGCCCAACGTCAAGATCGTTTCCGTAGACGACAAGCTGATCGGCAATCGCGGGCTGACGGGCGGCGAATCGCTCAGCCTCGACGAGATGTCGCCCTATATCCCCAAGGCCATCGTCGCCATCGAGGACCGGCGCTTCTATTCCCATTTCGGCATCGATCCGATCGGCCTCGCCCGCGCGGTGGTCGCCAATCTCGTAGAAGGCCACGTTTCCGAAGGTGGTTCGACGCTGACGCAGCAGCTTGCCAAGAACCTCTTCCTCACGCCCGACCGCACGATCGAGCGCAAGGTGCAGGAGGTGCTCCTGGCCCTGTGGCTGGAGCATAAATTCACCAAGGACCAGATCCTCGACATGTACCTCAACCGGGTCTATTTCGGCTCGGGCGCCTATGGGGTGGAGGCGGCGTCGCGCCGCTATTTCGGCAAGTCGGCGCGCGACGATACGCTTGCGGAGGCAGCGCTTCTCGCCGGTCTCGTCAAGGCGCCCTCCAGGCTTTCGCCGGCGCATGACCCGAAGGCCGCATGGGCGCGCGCCCAAGTCGTGCTGCAGGCCATGTATGATCAGGGCATGATCAACAAGACACAGCTTGCAACGGCGATGAAGCAGCCTGCGTCTCGCGCGCCGGCCTACTGGACAGGTTCACAAAACTATGTCGCCGACCAGGTGATGAAGGAACTGCCGGATCTGATCGGCAAGGTGAATACGGATATCGTCGTTCATACGACGGTTGATCTCGATCTCCAGAAGGTCGCGGAGAAATCGATCCACAGCCTGATCGAGAAATATGGGGCCAAGCGCCATGTCAGCCAGGCGGCGCTCGTCTCGATCGACAATACGGGCGCGGTCCGCGCCATGATCGGCGGCGCCGATTATGCCTCGAGCCAGTATGACCGGGCCTCGGAGGCCAAACGGCAGCCGGGCTCCGCCTTCAAGCCTTTCGTCTATACGGCCGCGATGGAAGCAGGCCGCACGCCCGACAGCATTCGCAACGACGCGCCGGTCAAGATCGGCAACTGGACGCCGGCGAATTATGGCGGGGAATATTTCGGCCGCGTCACGCTTGCCGAGGCGCTGGCCCGCTCGCTCAATTCCGTCGCGGCCCAGCTTGTGATGGAAGTCGGGCCGCAAACGGTTGTCAGCGTGGCGCACCGGTTGGGCATCGAGTCCAAGCTCGATCCGAATTATTCGATCGCGCTCGGAACGTCGGTGGTGACGCCACTCGAACTGACGGCGGCCTATGTGCCTTTCGCCAATGGCGGCTTCAAGCCGACGGTCCATTTCGTTCAAAGCATCACCACGACCAACGGAAAGGTGCTCTACAAATTCCCCGACAAGGCGGAACCGCGCGTTCTGAAGCCCGAGATCGTCGGCGAGATGAACGCGATGATGAAGCAGACCATCCTGCATGGGACCGCCAGGCGCGCGGGATTCGGCTGGCCAGCCGCCGGCAAGACGGGCACGAGCCAGGATTATCGCGACGCCTGGTTCCTCGGCTATACGGCCAATCTGACAACAGGCGTCTGGTTCGGCAATGACGACAACTCGCCGATGAAAGGCGTGACGGGTGGATTCCTGCCCGCTATGGCGTGGCACGATTTCATGGCCGCCGCGCATAAGGGCGTCCCGGTCAAGGACCTGCCGGGCGATTGGCATCCCGCGCCGAACAACAATATCCCCGCCGTGGCCGTAAGCGAAGACGAGGACCAGTCGCCGCAAAAAGGCGCTCCCTCCGTCCCGTCCCTGCTCGGCAATGGCCAGCCGCCTGCCCGCGGAACCCTTCCGTCGATCCGGTCGCCGCGGCCGCCGGCCGACCTGACTTCCCGCGCCGACGATGGCGGCGATATGACGGCGTCGATGGATGGGCCGGTGCCTCCAGCGGATGTCGGCGGCGGCTCGCGCCAACGCCACAGGCATGCGTCGATCCTCGACATCATTCTCGGCCGCACGCAATAAGCGGGCGCTACGCGGCGACGACAGACCCCTCGCCAGAAGCCCGGCGCTCGTCTACATAGGACGGGGAGAAAAGAGATGGCCGAGACCGATACGCGCAAGACCCTGGTCCTGACCGGCGCGAGCCGCGGCATCGGCCACGCCACCGTGAAGCGCTTTTCGCGCGAGGGCTGGCGCGTCATCACCTGTTCCAGACAGGATTTTTCCGAGAACTGCCCTTGGCCGGCAGGGCCCGAAGACCACATCAAGGTCGATCTCGCCAATCAGGAGGATGTCGGCATCGCCGTCGCCGAGATCAGACATCGGCTGGAGACTAATGGCGGACAGTTGCACGCGCTCGTCAACAATGCCGCGATCTCGCCCAAGCGCGACGAGGGCAATCGCCTCAACTCGCTTGAAACGCCGATGCAATTGTGGCGCGACGTCTTCCAGGTCAATTTTTTCGCGCCGATCATGCTGGCGCGGGGGCTCTTCAAGGAACTGACGGCGGCCAGGGGATCCGTCGTCAACGTCACCTCGATCGCCGGTGGCCGGGTCCATCCCTTCGCCGGGACAGCCTATGCCACCTCCAAGGCCGCACTCGCCTCGCTGACGCGCGAGATGGCGGCGGATTTCGGCCCGCATGGGGTGCGCGTCAACGCGATCGCGCCAGGCGAGATCGACACCGCGATCCTGTCGCCGGGGACGGAGAAGCTGGTGGAGAGCATTCCCTTGCGCCGGCTCGGCCAAACCGCGGAAGTGGCCGACATCATCTTTTTTCTCTGTTCGGGGCAATCGTCCTACGTCACCGGCGCCGAGATCCATATCAATGGCGGCCAGCACGTCTGATCGCGGGCTTCACGTCAGTCTCGTCAAAAGCCTGAGCAGCGTCGCGGCCTCGCGCGCATTGAGCGGGGCGAGAGTCTCCTCGGTTATGGTCGCGGCGGCCGCGAGCAGACCACCGACAATCGATCGGCCTTCTGCCGTGAGGCTCACGACGATGCGCCGGCGGTCTTCCCTGTCGGGCGCCGATGCGACCAGCTTTCGTGCCTTAAGCCGGTCGATAACGCCCTTGATGGTCGCCGCGTCCATGGCGACCATGGCGCCAAGCTGATTCTGTGAGGTCGGGCCGACCTCCTCGAGCTTGGCAAGCGCGGCGAATTGCGGCGGGGTCAGGTCGGAAATGTGCCTGGCGAAGATCGCCACATGCCGCTGGTTCGCCTTGCGCAGGAGGAAACCGATCTGCTCATCGAGTTCATAAAGCCGATCCTGCTCGATCGCGACCAGCTTCCGCCCATTCGTCATCGAAGCCCATCCTCACCCTTGACGGCGGCGGCGGCTAGCCCGCCCATGCGGTTGTGGACACGCGGGCCGCAGGCCATGACGAGGCAGAACAGGATCTCGTCGGGGCGCGGGCCGTCCGGCATAGAAACGGTCATGGCGTCGAAATGGCTGCGCACATAGGCGGCGTTGATGTGGCCGATCGGCACGTCAAGCGCCGCGCCGAACGCGCCGACCTTCATCGCCGAAGGCACGATCGCCTTCGCCTTGCCGAGTCGATCACGCATCGCATAGCCGCCCGGAACGTGCCAGAGCGCGCCATGTTCGATTTCGCCGGCCGTACCGACGATGGCGCCCTTGCCGTAGCCGTCGATGGCTTTGATGCCGCCCAGAGCGGCGACGAGCCTGTCGGTCAGCATCAGCCCGAGCGGCTTCAAGTCTTCCATGCCGGGCTGCAACTCCTCGACATATTTGCCGGCAAAGGGGTTCTTCACCAGCGCCATGGCCGCCGCCCTGCGACGCGGTTCGGCCGGCGCCGGCCCGCCCTCGTGCAGGATTTCCTCGGTCAGGACGGAAATGCGGCGGATCGGGAATTCAGGCATGACGTGGCTCCGTGGATGGTTTGATGGGGCGACGCCTTAGGTCGCCCCCCTCTGGCGCGAAGAGGCGCAAGCTTTCGAGACGGAAACTCTCCGCTTACGCGGACGTCGCCGTCGAGAAACAATGCCGCCGCTTCGATCAGCCCGCGCTTGCGATAGCTCTCGGCAACAGCCAATCCGCGATCGAGCGCTTCGGCGATTTCCGCGTCTCCGAGCGGCGCTACATCCGTCGTCACCAGCCGCTCACCGAGATCGCTGTCCGGCGCGAGATCACAGGCGCGCTCGCGCCTGACCGCCGGATGCCCCGGCAGATCGACGGCATTGGCGATCAGCGTCGCGGCGACATCCGCCGTCGCGCCATCCTTCGCAAGCACCGTCACCGCATCGGCGATGCCCAGAGAGAAACTGCGGCCGCGCCAGCCGCTGGTGGCGATGCCGCGCACGGGGCTCCCAGCGCCGATTTCCAGCCGGTCGGCAAAGCCATGGCCGGTGCCGGCGATCGCCGCCTTCATGGACGTTCCCGGCGCCAGATGGATGGCGATATCGCCGCCGTCGTTAACATAGGCGCGGCCGAGTTGCCGCCCTTCTGTCAGCGCCGCCAGCATCTCGTCCGCCACCGAACCGGCAACCGCCGCCATCGGCGTAATGAAGACATCGGCAAAATGGCAGGCGGCCTCTTCCATGCGCCGCGCCGTTGAGCCGGCGAAGGAACG
>JBQCEL010000160.1:0-15767 GCA_051960255.1 Rhizobiaceae bacterium | reverse complement strand
ACGATCTCTCGCGCGGCACAGTGGAGACCGCGATGGGGGATGACGGCCCGCTTCTGATCGTCCACGGCGACCGGCGGTTCCTTGCCCGCCGCATCGCCGACTACCTGAAGCGCGAGGCCAAGCGCGACATCGAGGCTCTGGTCGACAAGCACACGGCCAAGGCTTCCCGGCGGGCGAAGTCCATCCGATTCAAGGATACGACGAGCCGCTGGGGTTCGTGCTCGGCCGAGGGCAATCTGTCCTTTTCCTGGCGCATCATGATGGCTCCGCCGGCGGTCATTGACTACCTCGTGGCGCACGAGGTCGCGCATCTCAAGGAGATGAACCACGGGCCGAAATTCTGGAAGCTCTGCCGCGAACTCTGCCCCGATACCGACCGCTGCCGCGCCTGGCTGAAGCGCAATGGCGGCGCACTGCAGGCGATCGGCTTCGGTTGATCGGGCAGGTTCATGACGTCCCGGGACTTTCGGAATCGTGAACAGTCCGTCTCGGGTCCCTGCCGCTCGCAAGAGCGCCTCCGAATGGCTAAATTCCCTTCAACGTTCCAATGAAGGGAGTTGTCCCATGTCCATCAGACCCGTGAAACAGATGTCGCTGGCGCAGCCGACGCTGGAAGGCGCCGGCGTCAAGCTCAACCGCGCTTTCGGCTTCGGCGACCCGTCGCTCGCCGATCCGTTCCTGCTCTTCGACGATTTCCGCAACGACCGGCCGGCGGACTATCTTGCCGGCTTTCCCTGGCACCCGCATCGCGGCATCGAAACGATCACCTATGTGCTCTCCGGTTCTGTTGATCATGGTGACAGCCTCGGCAATCGCGGCACGCTCGGCGCTGGCGATGTCCAATGGATGACGGCCGGCAGCGGCATCATGCATCAGGAGATGCCAAAAGGCGACGCCAAAGGCCGCATGCACGGCTTTCAGCTCTGGGCCAACCTGCCTTCCTCGCTCAAGATGACGGCGCCGCGCTATCAGGACGTCAAGGCCGAGGCGATTCCCGAGATCATCGACGACGATGGCGCCATCGTGCGCGTCATCACGGGCGAGTTCTGGGGCAAGAAGGGTCCGGTCGACGGCGTCGCGGCAAGCCCGTCCTATCTCGACGTCTTCGTGCCCGCGGGGAAGAAGAAGATCCTGCCGGTCGATACGCGCTCGTCCGCCTTCGCCTATGTCTTCGAGGGATCAGGTACTTTCCGCGACGCGTCGAAGCCGTTCGGCGTTCTGGTCGAGAAAGGCCTCGGCGATGAGGAGCATTATATTCGTGACGAGAGCGGCGACCGTACGCTGGTTGTCTTCGGCGCCGGCGACGAGGTGACGGTGCAGGCCGGCGACCACGGCATCCGTTTCCTGCTCGTTTCGGGCCGCCCGATCGCGGAGCCGATCGCCTGGCATGGCCCGATCGTGATGAACACGCGCGACGAGCTCGTTCAGGCGGTGAACGAGCTTAGGAACGGCACCTTTATCAAGTAAGGGCTGAATCTACCCCTTGAGGGGGAGATGTCGGCGAAGCCGGCAGAGGGGGCCGCCCTAAGCCGTGCTCCGATTTTCTTCCCCTGGGCCGGCGCACTGCCGCACTGACCCCACCCCGATCCGCTTCGCGGATCGTCCCTCCCCTTCAAGGGGGAGGGTTCATGCTCCTCAGTCCCTCGGCGCCTTGGCCATCTTCAGGTAAGGCAGCACCTGCTTGTAGCCGCCGAACTTGCTCTGGGCTTCCTCTTCCGACACCGCCGCTGTCAGCGCCACATCTTCGCCCGGCTTCCAGTTGGCCGGCGTCGAAACCTTGTGCTTGGCGGTGAGCTGGATGGAATCGATGGCGCGCAGGATCTCGTCGAAATTGCGACCCGTCGTCATCGGATAGGTCAGCACAAGCTTCACCTTCTTGTCGGGACCGATGACGAAGACGGAACGCACCGTCTGGTTGTCGGCGGGCGTGCGCCCCTCGGAACTGTTGCCGGCCGAGGCGGGCAGCATGTCGTAGAGCTTGGCGACCTTCAACTCGGTGTCGCCAATCATCGGGTAGTTGACCTTGTGGCCGGTCGCCTTCTCGATGTCCGCCTTCCATTTCTGGTGGCTCTCGACCGGATCGACGGAAATGCCGATGATCTTGGCGTGGCGCTTGTCGAAAGCGGCTTTCATGCCGGCCATGGCGCCAAGCTCCGTCGTGCAGATCGGCGTGAAATCCTTGGGATGTGAAAAGAGAACGGCATAATCGTCACCGATCCAGTCGTGGAAATGGATTTCTCCCTCTGTGGTATCGGCCGTGAAATCAGGGGCGGTATCGTTGATGCGAAGGCTCATGGCAATTTCTCCCGCGAGATGGAATTGGATCCGCGCTGATGGCGCGGCAGGCGCCTAGCATAACGCATATCCGCCGGCTGACGAGATGGAGCCGCGCTATTTTGCGCATCCGGCAGAACGGAATGTGCGCATTCCGGGGGAGGCGGGGAAAATTATTCCCGAAAGCCTATTGCAAGCCCGCCGTTCCAACGTCGGGTGCACAGTTCCGGCGGCTCAACGCAATGCGTGCACGACATATCATAAGCCTTGTACGGCCTCTCCAAATCCGTTAGCGTACATATGAATTTCCAGAGCCGCCATGGCGAAAAGAACGGCTATGCGGCCACTGGACAAAACAGAAGACGATCGCAAAGATCGCGACCGAACCGACAAAGGGGAATGAAAGATGTCTGCAACAAGAAGAGCGTTCATTGCCGTCATTGCCTCGGCCGCGCTGATCGGCGCGGTTTCCGGCGCCAGCGCCGCCGACACGATCAAGATCGGCGATATCAACAGCTATACCGGCATGACCGAGTTCACCGGTCCGTACAAGAACGGGGCGGAACTGGCGCTGGAGAAGATCAACGCCGAAGGCGGTGTTCTCGGCAAGAAGCTCGAACTGATCACACGCGACGACAAGGGTCAGCCTGGCGAAGCGGTAAAGGCGGCGCAGGAACTCTTCGCTCGCGACGGCGTCGTGCTGATCTCGGGAGCCTCGCTCAGCAATGTCGGTCTCGCGCTCACATCCTATGCCAAGCAGCGGAAGCACCTCTATATCGCTTCCGAACCGCTCGCCGATTCCGTGGTGTGGGCCGACGGCAACAAATATACCTTCCGCCTCAGACCCTCGACCTATATGCAGGCCAACATGCTTGCTGAAGCCGCCGCCAAGCTCGGCAAGAAGCGCTGGGCGACGATCGCGCCGAACTATTCCTACGGCAAGGAAGCAGTGGCTGATTTCGAGAAGGCACTGAAAAAGCGCCAGCCTGACGTGCAATTCGTCGCCGAGCAGTGGCCCGGCCTGTTCAAGATCGATGCCGGCGCCGAGGTGCAGGCGCTCGCCGCGGCTAAACCTGATGCGATCTTCAATGTCACCTTTGGGCCGGACCTCGCCAAATTCGTCCGCGAAGGCCAGACGCGCGGGCTGTTCAAGGACAAATTGGTCGTCGGCCTCCTGACCGGCGAGCCGGAATATCTCGACCCGCTGAAAGGCGAGGCGCCGAAGGGCTGGCTCGTGACCGGCTATCCCTGGTACGCCATCGATACGCCCGAACACAAAGCCTTCCTCGATGCCTATCAGAAGAAGTTCCATGATTATCCGCGGCTCGGATCGGTCGTCGGCTACGATACGATGGTGACCGCCGCCGCCGCCCTCAAGAAGGCCGGCTCGACCGATACGGACGCCCTGGTGAAGGCGATGGCCGGTTTGACGATCGACACGCCGCTCGGCAAGGTCACATACAGGGCGATCGATCATCAATCGACGATGGGCGCTTTTGTCGGCACGCTCGCGGTCAAGGACGGCAAAGGCATCATGGTCGACTGGAGCTACAAGGATGGCGCCAAATACCAGCCGAGTGACGCGGAAGTGAGGAAGATGCGTCCCGCGGAATGAGGTCCCGCCCCATGGCGTCTGATGTAAAAGGCGCCATGATCCCGTCCTTGTTTGCAGATAATTTCCTCACACAGGTCGATCTCTTTTCGCGAGAACTGCGTTCCAGCAAGATCGCAGCCGGGTGGCCTCCCTAACCTTTTCTTCCGGGAGCCAGGATCGGACAGTGCAATAGACCGCTTATACCAAAGGTTCCAAATTTTGATCCTTCGGCGATGAGGGGCAGACTCCAACGGTCGATTATGATGACCCCTGGTATTGTATCGGAGAGGTTCAGCGATGGGTTTCTTCGTCGCCCAATTGTTGACGGGACTGGCGAATGCGGGGGCGCTTTTTCTCGTCGCGTCCGGACTCTCCATCATTTTTGGCGTCACGCGTGTGGTGAATTTCGCGCACGGTTCCTTTTACATGCTCGGCGCCTATATCGGCTGGACGTTGATGAACCACCTCACGGGGGCGGCCGGCTTCTGGGGCAGCATTCTTTTGGCAGGCCTCGCCGTCGGGTTGATCGGCCTGCTCGTCGAAGTGGTCATCCTGAAGCCGATCTACCGTTCGCCGGAGCTTTACCAGCTTGTCGCCACCTTCGGCGTCATCCTCGTTGTCAGGGACCTCGCCCAATATATCTGGGGCCCGCAGGACCTGATCGGCCAGCGCGCGCCAGGCCTCGATGGAACCATCACACTGCTCGGGCAGGCGATTCCGACCTATGATCTGGTGCTGATCGCGCTTTCCCTGGCGGTTCTGGGCGGTCTATGGCTGCTTTTCAACAGGACGCGCGTTGGCGTGCTGATCCGCGCCGCGACCCAGGACCGCGAAATGGTCGGCGCGCTCGGGGTAAACCAGGCGGTGCTCTTCACCGGCGTCTTCTTTCTCGGGTCCTTTCTCGCCGGCATTGGAGGCGCATCGCAGCTTCCAAAGGGCGGCGCCAACCTGATGATGGATCTGAACATTATCGCTTCCGTGTTCGTCGTCGTCGTCATTGGCGGCATGGGCTCGATTTTCGGCGCTTTCCTCGCTTCCGTGCTGGTTTCTGAGCTTCAGGTCTTCGGTGTGCGCCTTTTGCCGCAAAGCACTCTTGTCCTCATGTTTGTCGTCATGGCGATCGTCCTGGTGATCAGGCCGGAAGGTCTTTTCGGCCGTCCCGACACGACGCCCTATCAGCGCGGCTCGGCGGCCTCGCCGAAGCCGTTCAGACCGCTCGGTCCCTACGGCAAGCTTGCCGCGGCGGCCATCCTGCTCGTGCTGGCTGTGGTGCCCCTCACGAATAACAGTTTCCTCGTCTATCTGCTTTCAGACATCATCATCCTCTGCCTTTTCGCGGCGAGCCTGCACTACATTCTCGGCATCGGCGGAATGATCTCCTTTGGCCACGCTGCCTTCTATGGCGGCGGGGCCTATGTGGCGGCGCTCTTCGTCCAATACCTGCACACGCCAATGGAACTGGCGATGGCGTTGGCCCCGCTCGGCGCGGGCTTCGCAGCGCTCATCGTCGGCTGGTTCTGCGTCAGGCTTTCCGGCGTCTATTTCGCCATGCTCACGCTCGCCTTTGCGCAGGTCATCTGGTCGATTGTCTATCAATGGACAAGCGTGACGGGGGGCAGCGACGGCATTCTCAACATATGGCCCTCCGACTGGGCGAGCGGTCCGGTGGTCTATTACTATCTCGTGCTCGTCACCGGAGCCGGCGGCATCATTCTTTTGAGAACCATGGCCCACACGCCGTTCGGCTACAGCTTGCGCGGCACGCGCGATTCCATGCTGCGGGCCGAAGCCATCGGCATCAGCGTCAAGCATATCCAGCTTGCCGCCTTCACCTTCGCCGGCGCGATGGCCGGGCTTGCCGGCAGCCTCTTCGTCTTCGCCAAGGGGAGCATCTTCCCGACGGAACTCTCTATCGACCGGTCGTTCGACGCGCTCATCATGGTTTTCCTCGGCGGCGTTCAATCGCTGAGCGGGCCGATCGCCGGCGCCAGCGTTTTCACGCTCCTGCAGGATACGCTTTCCAGCTTTACCTATTGGCGGCTCGGCCTCGGCGTTATCATCATCCTGATCGTCATCCTTTCGCCCCAGGGCATCGTCGGCTTCGGAGAGCGCCTCGCGGACTGGTTCAAGCCGCTCGGCAGGTCGCGTGCCGGTAAACGGTTGAAGGAGGAAGCGCGGTGAGCGGCTTTCTCGTCGTCGAGGGGCTGACCCGCAGCTTCGGCGGGGTCAAGGCGGTGGACAATGTCAGCTTCACGCTAAACAAGGGCGAATTGCTGGCGCTGATCGGCCCGAACGGCGCCGGCAAGTCTACCTGCTTCAACATGCTCTATGGCGTGCTCCGCGCCGACAGCGGCTCCGTAAAGCTGGAGGGCCACGAACTGATCGGGCTGAAGCCGCGGCAAATATGGCGGTTCGGCGTCGGCCGCACCTTCCAGATCACGGCGACCTTCACTTCCATGACGGTGGTGGAGAATGTACAGATGGCGCTCATCTCACATGCCCGCCGCGCCTTCGGCGTCTTCTCGCGAGCGCGCAACTGCTATCGTGAGGAGGCGCTTTCGCTGCTCGACCTGATCGGCATGCGCGCACAGGCTGACCGCGCCACGAACATCCTCGCCTATGGAGATTTGAAACGGCTGGAGCTTGCCATCGCCCTCGCCAACGATCCGAAGCTTCTCCTGATGGACGAGCCGACAGCGGGCATGGCGCAGGGCGAGAGACGGGCGCTGATGCAGCTGACAGCTGACCTTGTGCGCCAACGCCAGACGAGCGTGCTCTTCACCGAGCACGATATGGACGTCGTGTTCGAGCACGCTCACCGTGTCCTGGTGCTCAATCGAGGCCGGCTTCTGGCGGAAGGATCGGTCGAGGAGATCCGCGCCAATCCCGAGGTACGCGCGGTCTATCTCGGCGGCGGCGCGACCTTTGAGGCCGCGCATGCTTGAGGTCTCGGATATTCATTCCTTCTATGGCGGCGCGCATATTCTCCATGGCCTGTCGGTGACGGTCGGCGAGGGTGAGGTGGTGGCGCTTCTCGGCCGCAACGGCGCCGGCAAATCGACGACGATGAAAAGCATCATGGGGCTGGTCAGGCCGAGAAGCGGCGAGGTGCGATTTTGCGGCCAGGCGATCACCCGCAAGCCGCCCTATATCGCGGCGAGGCTCGGGCTTGGTTATGTGCCCGAGGACCGTCGCATCTTCACCGACCTGACCATTCTGGAAAATCTCGAGGTCGGGCGGCAGAAGCCGCGCGAGGGCCAGAGGCAATGGACGGCGGAACGTCTTTTCGAACTCTTTCCCAACCTCGCCGAACGCCGCCATGCGCTTGGCGGCGCCATGAGCGGCGGCGAGCAGCAAATGTTGACCATCGCCCGCACGCTGATGGGCAATCCGAAGCTGGTCCTGCTCGACGAACCGTCGGAAGGGATTTCACCGCTCATCGTCGAGCAGATGGCTTTCGCGATCGCGAAGCTCAAGCAGGAGGGACTCTCCATTCTCCTGTCGGAGCAGAACGTTCATTTCGCCAAGCTGATCTCCGACCGTGCCTACATCGTCCAAGGCGGCCGCGTGGAATTCCAGGGCACGATCGCTGAATTGGAACAGGACGCTGCACTGCAGCAGGAATATTTGGTGCTGTGAGAGGAGGCCTCCGTTTTGGCTTCTTCGGAGCGGCGGGTGAACGTTAAGGGCCAAAATGAAATGGGATGCGATTCGGATGAACCGCATCCCGATTTCGTATGAGTATGGTGGAACAGTCGCCGGCTATCAGGCGACTGCGCCGTTGATCCAGTGGGAAAGCGCCGTTTTGGGCAGCGCACCGACCTTCATGTCGGCGACTTCGCCGCCCTTGAAGATCATCAGCGTCGGGATCGAACGTACGCCGAACTGCGCCGCAAGCTCGGGATTCTCGTCGATATTGAGCTTGGCGATCTTGACCTTGCCGCCGAGTTCCGTGGCGATTTCTTCGAGCGAAGGGGCGATCATCTTGCACGGTCCGCACCATTCCGCCCAGAAATCGACGACGACCGGCTCCGACGACTGGAGGACGCTCGACTGGAAATTGTTCTTGTCAACCTTTTCGGTGGCCATGGGAAAATCCTTGGATTGGCGAATGTCGCGTCGAATGTGGGAATGGGTAAAGAACCATTCAAGGTCCATCTTCTTCTCACGACTTGTTGAGTCGGGCAAGCGCGCCATCCATCGCGCTCGCGGAGAGCGGGATGAGGTCCGGCGCTTCCGTGAAGAGCAGCGCGGCTTCCACGCTCTTACCCGGATAGAGCGGCTTCAGCAACTCGCGGTAGAGTCCCATTTGCAGGATATAGGCTTCCGGAACCTCTGACAGCCCGGCGGGGGGAACGCGATTGGTCTTGTAGTCCAGGATCAGAACCGCGTTGTCCGCGACAGTCAGGCGGTCGATCTTGCCGGAAATGGCGCGTTCCTTGCCTCGGATCGCCAGCGTTCCCATGATCGAGACTTCCGCCCGCGTGCCTTCGGCGAAGAGGGGAGAGAAACGATCGTCCTCGAGGATACGGAAAACAGCATCGAGCGCTCTTTGTCTTTCCGCGTCGGGCCATTTCGCTCCGACGCGCGAAAGGTAGCGTTCCGCCGCATCTTTTCTGGTCTCAATTGCCAATTGGGGCAGGATCTGGAGCAGGCGGTGCATGACCGTCCCGCGCTCCAGCGCCAAGGAGGGCGGTTGGCCGGAAAGCACCGGCGATGACCGGATCGGCGTTTCGCAATCGTCCTCGATGAGGACGGAAGCGCCTGACGGAGCGAGCGGCCGCGGCAACCGCTGGACAACCGGCAGCGGCTTCATAAGCTTTTCAGGCTTGACCAGTCGTTCTGGCGTTGCGCCGTTCCCTCCGGCTTCCGCCCCGGAAAGAACGGAGCCGGCCGTCACGCAATAGCGATAGATCGGTTCATCGCTGCTTTCGAATGGCGACGGTCGCTCGCCGCAGCCGGCGCCGGCAAGCGCATCCCGCACGATCCTGTGCCAGGTCAGCTCGCCCGGTGGTTTCTTGCCGTAATAGCCGCAGACGATGAGACGGTCTTCGGCTCGGGTCATCCCGACGTAGAGCAGCCGGCGATATTCCTCTTCGGCCTTCCTGGCCGCCTCCGCTTCCAATTGCTTGAGGAAGTCGTTGGAGGTTCCGGAACCGGTGCGCCAGATATAGCCATTGCCGCGCCAGGCTCCCTGCGAGGGAGCAAAGGGGATGAGGCGCGGAAGATGCGACCTGCTGAAGGGCGCATTGCCGCCGTCGACCAGAAAAACGACAGGCGCTTCGAGCCCTTTGGCCGCATGGACGGTCATGATCCGGACCTCGTCGCGCGTCTGGTCCATTTCACGCTTGATCTCCGGACCGGCCCTTTCCAGCGTTGCGAGAAAGGCCTCCAGCCCCGGCAGGCCGGTCTTTTCCCCGTCGAGGCAAAAGCCCAGGAATTCGTCGAGGATCTCGCCGGCCTCGTGCCCGAGCCTGGCGATCATCTTGCCGCGCATGCCGTCGCGCGCAAGGACGGTGGCGTAGAATTCGAAAACAGGCTTGAAATCGGCTTCCGCACGCCATTCGAGCAATTGTTGGAGAATCCGGCCAAGGACCTCGTCCGTCCGGGCGCGCTCCTCCAGCCTGTCGAAGAGAGAAACCTTCCTCTCCCGACCTGAGGCGAGCGCGAAAAGCGCCTCTTCCGAAAGGCCGAAGATCGGACTTTTCAGAAGCGATGCGAGCGAAAGATCGTCCTCTGGCTGCAGCACGAAGCGGCCGAGAGCCATCAGGTCCTTGACGGCGAGATGGTCCTGCAATCTCAGCCGATCGGCGCCCGCCACCGGGATATGGCGATTTTTCAGGCTGCGGGAGAGGGCATGCACGAAGCTGCCCCTCTTACGCACCAGCACCATTACGTCGCCGGCCGTCAGCTTCTTCCCCGTGCCCTCGATGATTTCGCCTGCGTCGATCCACTGCTCGATCCTCTCGGAGATGGCCTCCGCCACTTGGACGGCCGGCTGGGAGGCGTGGTCGATCGCGACGCGCCAATCCTCGGGCTGCTCGACCGCCGTCTCGCCGATCGTCGGCCAGACCTCGACATAACCCGGTGCGCCTTCGCGGATCGGCTTATGCTCGATCGTTTCGGGATCGCGCGTTAGTCCCTGCCTGACCGCCTCGCGGGAGAAGACGAGATCGACGGCTGACAAGACGTCTCCCGTCGAGCGGAAGGATCGCTGCAGCCTGACCCGTTCGAAGCGCCGTTCGGCGGCGATGACACGGGCGGAGAGTTCATGGCCGTTGATGTCGAATTCTTCCGGCCGCGCGCCCTGGAAGGAATAGATCGACTGCTTTTCGTCGCCCACCGCGAAGATCGTCCGGTTTACATGCTCGCGCACGCCGAAGCCGGCAAAGAATTCCTCAGCCAGTTTCTTCACCACCTGCCACTGATCGGGGCTGGTGTCCTGCGCTTCGTCGATCAGAATATGGTCGATGCCGCGGTCGAGCTTGTATTGCACCCAGGCGCCGGCGTCGGAGCGTGACAACAGCCGGATCGTCCGTTCGATGAGATCGTTGAAATCGAGGAAGCCGCGCGCCGCCTTCAATTGCTCGTAGCGCGCGATCAGCCAGTCGGCGATAACGAGAGCCGCCCTGGTCGCGACAAGCGAGCGGAAGAGCGCCAGCCTGTCGGCGGCGGCGACTATGGTTTCCGCCGCCGCTTGATAGCGCTCGCCAAGATCGGGCAGTCGGGCGCGCATCGCGTTGGTAAAGGCCCTGCCGGAATCGTACAAATCGCCGCCCGCTTTCAGGAAGCCCTCGCAAAGATGCTCGAGCCGCAGGACCGGATCGTTTTCCGAGAGAGCTCTTTCCACGTCGGGCGAAATGTTCCTGAGAACGAATTTGGCGTCCTCTTCCTCGGCGATCCGAAGCAACATGCGAAGCTCGCCGGGATCGAAACCCGGCAGAGGCCAGACGCCAGCTGCTATGCTTGCCTCGTCATCCGTTCCGGCGAAGCCGAATTCCTCGAACAGTTCGGCAAAACGCGGAGACCCGTCCGATATTTCGCCGATGAAGCGCCGGAGACCCTCGCGGTTGCGGACGATCTCTTCGAGCAATCCGTCGAGACCGAATTCGTTTCCGAGGAAAAGCACATGGGCAAAGGCTTCAGCGAGAGCGGCGTCGCCGCCGGCCGCTCCGGTAATCATGTCGCGCCGCGCTTCCGCCATCAGCGCCGCTTCCGTCGAACCCTCCAGCAGTTGGAAATGGCCCGCAATGTTGGCTTCCAATGGGAACTGGTGCAGCACCGCTTCACAGAAAGCGTGGATCGTCTGGATTTTCAGTCCACCCGGCGTTTCCAATGCCCGCGCGAAGAGCCGCCGCGCTTCCCTCAACGTCGAGGCGGACAGCGTTCCGCCATCGGTCTCGGCGATCGCCTCTGCAAGGCCGTCGTCCGGGAGACGCGTCCATTTCGCCAGCGTCTCGAAGATGCGGTTCGCCATGTTGGAGGCGGCGGCTCGCGTATAGGTCAGGCAAAGGATTTTGGAGGGATCGACGCCGTCGAGCAGAAGGCGGATGACGCGTTGCGCCAGCACGTGTGTCTTGCCGGATCCGGCATTGGCCGACACCCAGGCCGACGTTCCCGGGTCCGAGGCCCGCGATTGTTGGCGGCGCGTTTCATCGGGGATGATGAATCGGCCCTTCACGCGTCGGCTCCATCATCGTCCGAACCCGCCGACCATTCCGGCGCTCGCGCCAGATGATCGTAATCGCCGGACATATCGCCTTCGCGAAAGGGGATGGCGCGGGAGAGATAACCGCTCGACGGGTCATCGTAATAAGCGAGGAGATCGCCAAGGCGCTGCCAGGCTTCCTCCGCCAGTTCCTCCGCCAGTTTAACGCTCTTGGCATGCTGCAGGATGGATTCCGGAATGACCTCTCCATTCCCCTTGAGCCGGATGAAGATGAGGTCGGCAAGATCGACAGGCCCTATAGCGCCGAAGGCGCCGCGCTTCAGCAGCGCGCCTTCGAGCGCCAGCTGCGGGGAAAGAAGGGTATGCGCCTGGCCTTTGGAGGGCGAGGAGCCCGTCTTGTAGTCGTAGATAATGGCGGCGCCGTTTTTCAGAAGATCGATTCGGTCGGCGCGGCCCGATATCAACGTCACCGAACGGTCGGTCGCGATGGCCAAAGCGACGATTTCGGCGTAGCTGCTTTCCACCGATGGCGCTTCCAACCGCTCCCATTCAACCAGATGATGCGCCATCCGTTCGAAGCGCGGCCACCAGACGGCGGCCACATCGGGCGGCAGGGCGACTTCCTCGAAAAGCTTTTTTCCGATCGCCAGCAACTCTTCCAGGGCGTTCGGCCGTGTCGGATCGACCGATTTGGTGAAACGTTCGAGCGCATCGTGGAACAAAGTACCCCGCTCGATCGCGCCGGGATCGCGCAGCAGCGGATCGAGGGGCCTCAGTCCGAGCACATGCCGGGCGTAAATTGCATAGGGATCGCGCCTCAGCGTTTCGATCTCGGTAATGGAGAGCCGTTTCGGCCGGGCGGCAAGCGGCGGCCTGGGTTGTGGCCGTGTCGCGAAGGGAACGTCTTCCCCCTCGTCGAGCGCGTGCGCCCAGCCGAGCAGCGTTGCGCCGCGCCGCCGTATCGCCTCGGCTGCCTCGGGCCCGGCACAGGTGAGGAGCCGTTGCAACCAGCGGGACGGCGTCGCCGGCGCATCTCCCGAACGCGCGGAGCGCGTCAGGACGACGGTTCCATTCCCCATCGCCATCATGAAATCATGGGCCGCCAGGCCGATCCGTCGCTCCGGTGGTTCGAGATCGACGCCCGTCTTCATGAATCGCGACATGAAGCGGTCGGACTCGGGCTGGCGCGGCCAACTGCCCTCGTTCAATCCGCCGATGACCAGCGTATCGACCGTCTGCAGCCGCGCCTCCAATGCGCCCCAGATGGCAATCCGGTCGTCGGTCCCGGGCGCCGGTTTGACCGTCTCCGTCGCGATGAGCGCCGCCAGCATGTCCGGCCAGTCGCCGGCGCCGAATTCGAGGGCTGTCGCTGAGCCGACCAGTGCCGAGAGGAAGCTTGCCAATTTCTCTCCATTGTTGCCGCGATAGAGCGCCTCCAATGTCCCATCGGCGGAACGAGCGAGGCTCTCCAGCACTTCCACGCTGGCGCGCGCGATATCGGCAAGCAGCGCCGATTTCGTGCTGCGCCAAGCGAGGAGAGGCGAAACTGCGCGCGAGAGAGCGGAGAGCACCTCCTTTGCGTCCGCTATCCGCTGGCGCGTAAGGCGCGCTTTCCAAAAAGGAGGGTGCGTATTCTCCTCGAGCTCGGAGAGGCGCAAGGAAAATGCTTCGTCAAGCCTCCCGATGTCCGGTCGCCCCGCTCCGCCGCGCAGCGCCACCATATCAATCGTTTCGGCAGCGGAACGAACCTTGCCCCGTTCCATGCCCATGCAGAGAAGAGGGTGTTTTAGGAGGGAAAGCAACATCACCGGATCGCCAGGATGGAAAACGCATTCCAGAGCAAGCCGAAGCAAGATCGCAGCCGGCGTCTGGGAGAGCGGCGTCCCGCCGGAATCATCAGCCTTCACCTGGAAGCGCTGCAACTCCGCCGCAACGCGCCTTGCAAGCGCGCGATTCGGCGTCACCAGAGCCGCCGTATTCGAACCGCCGTCGACCGCGTGCTTGAGCGCGACGGCGATCGCCAGCGCTTCGTCGCGTTCGTTCGCGGCCTCGATCAGGCTGACGCGGGAAAGCCCGGTTTGCGATTCCACGCTTGTGCCTGCCGCATCCGCCCATCGGTCGGTCGTTTCAGCCGGGCGGAGCGCATCGCTTAGAAGACCGCGGCGATGCGCGAGATCATCCTCGGGTTGCCGTAACTCGACCACGTCTTCGCGGCTGACTTTCAAGGCGTCGAGCAGTTTCTTCAAACCATATTGCGGATGGCCGCAAATGGCTGGCGAAGACGGATCGGCAAGCGCCTCCCATGAAGCTTCATCCAGAACCGTGTCGAGGCCGGGCAGGACGACGGCTCCCTTCGGCAGGCGCGAGATCGCGGAAAGCAGCGCCGCCGTCGCCGGGATCGATCCCGTCGATCCCGCGGCGATCACCGGCCCCTCGGGTGGATTGCGCAAGAGACGGGCCGCCTCGGCTCTGAGGAGCACATTCCGGTATTGACCGGGGTTGCTCCTGTCCAGTTCGCGGAGCCGTTCGGGCCAGTGCGCCGAAACAATCTGAAGGAATTCCAGCGTCACCTGCCACCAGGCGGCCAGATCGCCCTCGACCAGGCCGGCTAACCTCTTCCAGTCCGCGCCCTCGGTCTCCATTTCGTCAATCAGCGCCGCGAGATCGCGCGCAAACCAGATGGCGTCCGCGGCCGAGGCTGGAACCACAAGATTTTCGTCATAAAGCGCGGCGAAATGCGCCGGCAGCCGACTTTTCCACGCCTGGACAAGCGGCGCGAGCAGCAGCAGGCGGTCGAGAGTCCCGATCGGCGGCGGCGTTTCGAGCGTCCCGGCCTCGCCGGACTCGAACAATAGTTCCTCTTCGGCGAATTCGCCAAGCGCCCGGATCGACGGCAGGATGGCCGATGTCTTGCCCATGCGGTCGACGAGCGTGCTGCGCAATTCCCTGACCGCGCGCCGCGTCGGCAGGTAGATCGTCGCTGAGGCGAGCGCGAGCGGATCGCCGTCGGCCTTGAAATCCGGAATGAGATCGCCGGAGAGGAGGGCGTCGGCCAGGCAGGGCAGGAATGGCACGCCCGGCGGAATCGAGAATATGTGCGGCGTCGCGCGAAGCGTCATCTAGATCGCGCTTTCGCAACCGCCTCCTCGGCGGCCGGAATGGCGTCTGGTGTGCCGACTGTGATCCATTGCCCCTCCATCCTCATCCCATGCAGCCTGCCCTTGCCGATCGCGATGTCGAAATATCTGTTGAGCGATTGCGGCGTCGCGCTGGCGCCCGCGAAGATCGCCGGATCGATGATCGCGGCGCCGGCATAGATCAGGCCGCGTGCGTCGCCGCCGGAACGGACGAGGGTCCCCTCGGGGGAGAGCAGAAAATCGGTTTTTCCGGTGTGCCCCACGGCGGAATGCGGATCAGCCAGCATGAGCAAGATATCCATCTTCTTGGCGTCCCAGGCAAGGGCAAGGCGGAGAAGGTCGGGATCAGGCCCATCGATCCAGAAAGTGTCGGCGTTGACGAGAAAGAAAGGCGAGGTTCCGAGCGTCGGAAGCGCCTTTATGATGCCGCCGGCGGAATCGAGCAGTTGTTTCGTTTCATCGGAAATGACGATGCGCGGGCTGGCGCGGCCGGAGACATGCGACCTGACCTGGTCCGGTAGGTGATGAACGTTGACGACGGCCTTGTCGACGCCAACTCGCGCCAGCGCATCGAGCCCCCAATCGAGAAGTGGTTTGCCGGCTATCTTTATTAGCGGCTTCGGCATTCTTTCCGTGATCGGACGCATGCGCAGCCCGAGCCCGGCCGCCAGGACCATCGCCTTTTTCGGAGAAAAGGAGCCCGTCAAAGCGGCACCTCGGCGAGTTTTGCCCTGAGATAGAAATCCCTTAGTCGTTCCATGACGGGATGATCGAGCGTCCGCATGACGTAGTCGCGGATGCGCGGCAGGTGGCGGAGATAATACGGCTTGCCGTCGCGCCGATCGAGCCGAACGAACAGACCAAGGATCTTGGTGTTGCGCTGCGCTGCCGCGATCGCGAAGGCCTCCTCGAAGCGCTCGCGTTCAGCGGCGGACGAGAGGCCTTGCGCCTGCCGGTAGGTTTCCATGATCTCTTCTGAGAGATCGGAGGGAACGTCGATCCTGGCGTCGAAGGCGAGCGACGCGACGTCATAAGCGGAAGGGCCGATGAGCGCGTCCTGGAAATCGATGATGCCGAGCCTGTCGTGGCCCTG
>JBQCEL010000159.1:0-4731 GCA_051960255.1 Rhizobiaceae bacterium | reverse complement strand
TGCAGTCCTCGACGGTCGCGTCGTTCGGCATGTTGATGGTCTTGGAGATGGCGCCCGAGATGAAGGGCTGCGCCGCCGCCATCATGCGGATGTGACTCTCGACCGAGAGATAGCGCTTGCCGATCTTGCCGCAAGGATTGGCGCAATCGAAGACGGGCAGGTGCTCTTCCTTCAGGTGCGGCGCGCCTTCCAGCGTCATGGCGCCGCAGACATGGATGTTCGCCGCCTCGATTTCCCTCTTGGAGAAACCGAGGGCAGGCAGCATCTCGAAGGAGAAATCGTCGAGTTGCTGGTCGGTGAACTGCAGCACGTCGCGGCAGAAATCCTCGCCGAGTGTCCATTTGTTGAAGACGAATTTGATATCGAAGGCGCTCTTCAGCGCCGCGTTCAGCGCCGCGATCTTCTCGTCGGTGAAGCCCTTGGCCTTGAGCGAGCCGGGATTGATGCCGGGCGCCTGGTTCAGATTGCCATGGCCGACCGCATAGGCCTCGATCTCGCCGATCTGGCTTTCCGGATAGCCGAGCGTCCTGAGCGCCTCCGGCACGGCGCGGTTGATGATCTTGAAATAGCCGCCGCCGGCGAGCTTCTTGAACTTCACTAGCGCGAAATCGGGCTCGATCCCAGTCGTGTCGCAATCCATGACCAGCCCGATTGTGCCGGTCGGCGCGATGACGGTCGCCTGCGCGTTGCGGTAGCCATGCGCCTCGCCAAGCGCGATGGCGCGGTCCCAGGCCTGCCGCGCATGCTCGATCAATGCGGGCTGCGGGCAGTCCCCGGCGACGAGCGGCACAGGATTGACCGACAGCTTTTCATAGCCATCGAATTTCTTGAACGCATCCTCCGCGCCCGCATTCGCGGACGCTTCGCCGCTCACGCCATAAGCGGCGCGGCGGTGGTTGCGCATGACGCGAAGCATATTCTCGGCGTTGCGGTCATAATCGGGGAAGGCGCCCAATTCACCCGCCATTTCGGCCGAGGTGGCATAGGCGACCCCAGTCATGATCGCGGTGAGCGCGCCGCAGATGGCGCGGCCTTCCGGCGAATCGTAGGGAATGCCGGACGTCATGAGCAGGCCACCGATATTGGCATAGCCGAGGCCGAGCGTGCGGTATTCATAGGAAAGACGCGCGATCTCCTTCGACGGGAACTGCGCCATCATGACGGAGATTTCGAGCACGACGGTCCAGAGGCGAACGGCGTGTTCGAAGCTTTCGATGTCGAACAGGTCGGACGCGGCAATCGGCAGGTCGGCAGCGGGCAGTCGTGGTTCGACAGGCTCACCATGGGGAGCCTCATCCTGAGCTTGTAGAAGGACCGATTGCCGATTGCCGATTGCCGATTGCCGATTCTGCCGGAATTGAAGCAGATTGACGGATGCGAGATTGCAGGCCGTGTCGTCGAGGAACATATATTCCGAGCACGGGTTGGACGCCCGGATCGGCCCCGCTGCCGGCGAAGTGTGCCAGTCGTTCATCGTCGTGTTGAAGTGCAGGCCCGGATCGGCCGAAGCCCAGGCGGCATAGCCGATCTTCTCCCACAGATCGCGCGCCTTCAGCGTCTTCGCCACCTTGCCATCAATGCGGTTGATCAACTTCCAGTCGCCGTCATTCTCGACCGCGCGCAGGAAATCCTCCTTCAGCGAGACGGAATTGTTGGAGTTCTGGCCGGAAACGGTGAGATAGGCCTCCGAATCCCAATCCGTGTCATAGGTCTTGAACGCGATCGAGGTGTAGCCCTGCTTCGCGAACTGGATGACGCGCTTGACGTAGTTTTCCGGCACGGCATCGCGCTTGGCGGCGCGGATAGCACGTTTCAGGGCGGTGTTGATCGAGGGATCGAAGCAGTCGTCCTTCTCGCCTTCGCAATTGACGCAGGCCTTCATGATTTCGGCGAGATGCTTCTTGACGATCTTGGAGCCGGTGACGAGGGCTGCGACCTTCTGCTCCTCGTTCACCTTCCAGTCGATATATTGCTCGATGTCGGGATGATCGATGTCGACCACGACCATCTTGGCGGCGCGGCGCGTCGTGCCGCCCGACTTGATGGCGCCGGCGGCGCGGTCGCCGATCTTGAGGAAACTCATCAGGCCCGATGATTTGCCGCCGCCCGAAAGCTTCTCGCCTTCGCCGCGCAGCATCGAGAAATTAGAGCCGGTGCCGGAGCCGTATTTGAACAGCCGCGCCTCGCGCACCCACAGATCCATGATGCCGCCCTCATTGACGAGGTCGTCGCCGACGGACTGAATGAAGCAGGCATGCGGCTGCGGATGCTCATAGGCCGATTTCGACTTGGTGAGCTTGCCGGTGAAGGGATCGACGTAGAAATGGCCCTGGCTCGGCCCGTCTATGCCATAGGCCCAGTGAAGGCCGGTGTTGAACCATTGCGGCGAGTTCGGCGCGACCCGCTGGGTGGCGAGCATATAGGCAAGCTCGTCGCGGAAGGCGTGGGCGTCTTCCTCCGAGGCGAAATAGCCGCCTTTCCAGCCCCAATAGGCCCATGTGCCGGCGAGCCGGTCGAAGACCTGGCGGGCGTCGGTTTCGGAGCCATAGCGCTCGCTCTCGGGCAGTTCGGCGAGCACGGCTTCGTCGGCGACGGAGCGCCACAGGAAGGAGGGGACCGAAGTCTCCTCGACCTTTTTCAGGCGCGCCGGCACGCCGGCCTTGCGGAAATATTTTTGCGCCAGAACGTCGGTCGCGACCTGGCTGAACTGAGCCGGCACGTCGATATCGGCCAGCCGGAAGACGATCGAGCCGTCGGGGTTCTTGATCTCGGAGAGCGCCTTGCGGAACTCGATCTCCGCATAAGGTGACTGGCCCGCCCTGGTGAAACGCCGCTCGATGCGCATCTTCGTGTCCCTTTAAGTCGTCTATATATAGCGCTTTTCGAAAGGAATTTCCCGTCCCGTTTCGATAGGCGCAGTCCGCCGCATCCAGTCTTCGCGAGAAGACCGGCTCTCCATCCGCGAGAACGATCCCGAACCTTGCCAGCCAATCCGTGGCCGCCTGTCGAAAGCTCGGAACCTCGCCCGCGGGTCCCCATCACCTTCACGCTGATAACGACTCTCTCCGAAGAGAAGAGTTTTACGCTATCTAGTGCCGAGTTTCTCCGCAAACACTAAATATAGTATTAACAGGAGATTTAGTCCAGCCCGGCAGCCCCTTCTTATCCAGTCCCCATACCCACGGCAAACACACTCCCGCTGCTCCGAACGGAGCGGCGAACCGCCTGAAAACGCACCGGAAATCTGAAAAAGCCGGCCTCTAAACGTCCCGGCCACGCTCACGAACAGAAGCGCATGACCCATAAAAAGCGACTCGCCCCGAACCGTCAAGGATTCGTTTTTGGAAGTTTTATGACCCCCAATATGTTGTGGGCGAGCTGTGTGGATAACGGGGACGAAACACCGGCGGTTGTAACGTCTCCGCGGCTTGGCGTCGAGCAGATTGGTCAGCCCTTGTGATCGTCGGCGATCGGCTTCTGGTAGCTGAAGCCCATGTCCCAGGGGAAATAGATCCAGGTATCCTGCGACACTTCGGTGATGAAGGTATCGACCAGCGGACGTCCCTTCGGCTTCGCGTAAACCGTGGCGAAATGCGCCTTCGGCATCATCGCGCGAACGATCGCCGCCGTCTTGCCGGTATCCGTGAGATCATCGACGATCAGGATGCCTTCGCCTTCGTTCTCCAGCAGTGAAGCCGTTATCTCCTTCAGGACCTGCATCTGCCCCTGTTCATTATATTCATGATAGGAAGCGACGCAGACAGTTTCGATCAGCCTGATGCCCAATTCGCGTGAAATGATCGCGGCCGGGACGAGGCCGCCGCGGGTGATGCAGACGATGGCGCGCCATTTTCCGTTGACGCCCGCCAAACGCCAGGCCAGCGCCCGCGCATCGCGGTGGAACTGGTCCCAGGAAACGGGAAAGGCTTTTTCAGGAAGAGAAGACATCGGCTTGCACCCCGGCACGCAACTGGAATGCGCCTTGCGATAACCGCAAATCCCGCTGTATTGCAAGTGCCGCGAGGGCGTTGTCAGATATGATTCCAACTTGACGGACGGGAAGCTTGCCCGCTCGCTTGGCAGGCCCTCTCAGCAGCGATAATTCAAATGGATCGACCCGATCCGGTTCCAGTTTCCGTACCCGCAGTGGCGTCGGGAGAGCGCACATGCTCCGGCCGCACGCCAAGGCCAACGAGGCTTGCAACCTTGCGCTGCATATAGGGAATGCGGGAAACGATCCGCAGAATAAGCGGCGGCCTGATCCTCCGGACCCGGCCCTGAACGATCGGCGCAAGAATGAAGTTCTGCGCCTGGACCTGTACGAATTGGGTTGCCCGGGTCGGGAAAAGGCGCCTTTGCCTTACCTGATCCAGATCGGCACCGGACAGCTTTCCCTCCCGCAGCTTGCCTGACAAAAGGTTCGCGGCGGCGACTGCATCCTGGACGGCGAGGTTTATCCCGACACCGCCGATTGGAGACATGGCATGCGCGCTGTCACCAATGAAGAGGAGGCCGGGCCGCGACCACTCCTCCAGCCTGTCGATTGCGACCGTCAGAAGCTTCACGTCGTCCCAGCTTCCGATGTCGTCGAGATGCGGCTTGAGCGATGGCACGGTCTTGCCGAGGGGCCCCGTTAATGCGACGAAGCCCCCAAACCTAATTTTTTAAAATACCAACATAGAAAAAACAAAAAAAAACAAACAAAAATAACCGCGATAAAAATTGTATTTT
>JBQCEL010000158.1:0-16410 GCA_051960255.1 Rhizobiaceae bacterium | reverse complement strand
ACCGGCTGCCGGCCAGACCGTTTATCATCTGCACGTGCACATCATCCCGCGCTTCGAAGGGGTCGAACTGAAAATTCACGCCCGCGAAATGGAAAAGCCGGAAATCCTGGCGGCTAACGCGGAGAAGCTCAGCTCGGCGCTGGCGAGCGAAACTTAAACGCCGAGCAGATAATAGCCGGCGAAGAAAACGATTTCCGCCGCGACGATGCCGACGATGATCTTTCTGCCCAGGCACAGATAGGCACCGAACCCCGCGATCATCGCCGTGATCCGCAGCGCCACGGGCGTCGCGGCGAGCGCGCCGCTGGGGAAAAGAACGAGGTAGCTGATCACGCTCGCGACGAGCGCCGTGGCGACCGTGCGGACGAAAACCAGCGCCTCCGATTTTTCCGACAGCCTGTCTCCGAGATAGACGCCGAGAAAGCGCCAGCAATCCGTGGTCAACGAGCCGGCAAGCAGGATGAAGAGGAAAGGCCACCACCAGGTGTCGAAGGAATGGAACGTCACACCGCCCTCCTCCGCTTCAGGAAGAGATGGATGCCGAAGGCCACCGTGCCACCGGAGAGACCGGCCCCCAAAAGATCGAATTGCGGCGTGAAGATGTGGAAGACGGGCCCGAAGGCAAGGCCGAAAATCATGCCGAGATGAACCGCTTTCTCACGCGCCGAGCCCCATAACGACGTCAGGAAATAGATCGGCGTCAACAGGAACAGCCCGGCCGAGACCGCCGGCGGCAATTTCGGCGCAACCGCATAGACGAGAATGGTGACGATGAGGCTGCCAAGGATTAATGTCGGCCCGAGGCCGGCATAGAAGGCGGTCCGCCGTTCGTGCGGGACCGTCCGGAAATTCTGCAACGCGAGAACCCAGGATGTCACGGCGACAAAATGGGAGAGGAAATAGAGCACCCATTTGCGGGTCTTGTCCGTCCGCATTTCCGGCACGATCGCCACCACCATGGGCATCATCCTGATCGATGACAGGCTGACCGCGAATGCCGAGGCTATTAGCGAATTGCCGGATAACATGCCGCCCACCAGGATAACCTGCCCGGGCAACGCCCATACGAACGCCGTCATGAACAACGTCTCGGGAAGGGTAAGGCCGGCTTCGCGCGCCAACCCGGCAAAGCCGGTGATGGCGCTGAACAAAACGAGGGCGGGAACCGAAAACGCCGCGATGATTCCCCGCAGGAACCATTGCACGCTGCTCCTTTCCGGAGCGGAATCGGCGGCATTCTCAATCATTTGGTGCGCTTAACACGACAAACGGGGCGGCACGACCCGCCACGAGCGGGAAGCTGCTCCGCGCTGAGCGCAATACAACCTGCATTTTGGCAAGTTGGACCTGAGGAAATCAGGTGCAGAAAAGAGAATGCCGGCTTGCGCCGGCATTCATCGGGTGAGCTACCGGCCGCGCTTCAAGAACGACGCGGGAGCTGCGGCACCGTGCTCTTCTTCGGCGCATCCTTCTTGTCTGCCGATCCAGGCTTCGCGGACGCGTTCGCCGCTCCCGCCTTCTTCGCCCCCGGTTTCTTGCCGACGGATGGCCGCTTCGTGTCTTCCTTTTTCGGCGCGAGCGGAATCTCGTCGGCAATGGCTTCGAGCTTCAGGCCGTTTTCGCCGGTTTCCTTCTGCTCAACCGTGACCTTGACCGTCCCGCCCTTCTTCAGCTTGCCGAACAGCACCTCGTCCGCCAGAGGCTTCTTGATGTGCTGCTGGATGACGCGACCAAGCGGGCGCGCGCCCATGCGCTCGTCATAGCCCTTGTCCGCAAGCCATGCGATCGCGTCTGGCGAGAGATCAAAGGTGACGCGCCGTTCGGCAAGCTGCGCCTCAAGCTGCATGACGAATTTCTGCACCACCTGATGGATGACAGGCACGGGCAGCGGGCTGAAGGGGATGATCGCATCGAGCCTGTTGCGGAATTCCGGCGAGAAGATGCGGTTGATCGCCTCCATGTCGTCGCCTTCGCGCTTCGAGGAGCCGAAGCCGATCGCGGACCTTGCCATATCGGCCGCGCCCGCGTTGGTCGTCATGATCAGGATGACGTTGCGGAAGTCGATTTTCTTGCCGTTATGGTCGGTCAGTTTCCCGTGGTCCATGACCTGCAGCAATATGTTGAACAGATCCGGATGCGCCTTCTCGATCTCATCGAGCAGGAGCACGCAGTGCGGATGCTGGTCGACGCCGTCGGTCAGCAGACCGCCCTGGTCAAAGCCGACATAGCCGGGAGGCGCGCCGATCAGCCGCGAGACGGTATGCCGCTCCATATATTCCGACATATCGAAGCGCAGCAGTTCGACGCCGAGCGACGCCGCAAGCTGCTTGGCGACCTCCGTCTTGCCGACTCCGGTCGGACCGGAGAAGAGATAGGATCCGATCGGCTTGTCCGGCTCCCGCAGGCCCGCGCGGGCAAGTTTTATGGAGGAGGACAGCGCTTCGATCGCCGTTTCCTGCCCATAGACGACGCGCTTCAGTTCCTCGTCGAGACCGGCCAGCACCTTCTCGTCGTCGGCCGAGACCGTCTTCGCGGGAATGCGCGCCATCGTCGCGATGGTCGCCTCGATCTCCTTGACGCTGATGGTCTTCTTGCGCCGGCTTTCCGGCAGCAGCATCTGCGACGCGCCCGTCTCGTCGATCACGTCGATCGCCTTGTCGGGCAGCTTCCTGTCGGAGATATAGCGGGCTGAAAGCTCCACCGCCGCCTTGATGGCGTCGTTGGTGTAGCGGACCTTGTGGAAGTTCTCGTAGTAAGGCTTCAACCCCTTCATGATCGCGATCGCGTCGTCGAGCGACGGTTCGTTCACGTCGATTTTCTGGAAACGGCGGACGAGCGCCCTGTCCTTCTCGAAGAACTGGCGGAACTCCTTGTAGGTCGTCGAGCCGATGCAGCGGATCGCGCCGGAGGAGAGGGCCGGCTTCAACAGGTTCGACGCGTCCATCGCGCCACCGGAGGTTGCGCCGGCGCCGATCACCGTGTGGATCTCGTCTATGAACAGGATCGCGCCCGGAAATTCCTCGAGCTCCTTGACGACCTGCTTCAGCCGTTCCTCGAAATCGCCGCGATAGCGAGTTCCCGCCAGAAGCGTTCCCATGTCGAGCGCGAAGATCGTCGCGTCCTCCAAAACGGCGGGCACGTCGCCCTCGACGATCCGCTTGGCGAGGCCTTCCGCAATCGCGGTCTTGCCGACGCCGGGATCGCCGACATAGAGCGGATTGTTCTTCGAACGGCGGCAGAGAACCTGGATCGTCCGGTTGATCTCGGGCTCGCGGCCGATCAGCGGATCGATGCGACCGGACTTGGCCTTCTGGTTGAGGTTGACGCAATAGGCTGTCAGAGCGTCCTGCTGCTTCTTTTTGCCGCCTTCCTCACCCTGCTCCGCGCCACCCTGCGCATGATCGTCGTCGGCGCCGCGCGGCGGGCGCGACTCGCCCGCTCCGGGCCGCTTGGCGATCCCATGGGAGATGTAGTTGACCGCGTCGTAGCGCGTCATCTGCTGTTCCTGCAGGAAATAGGCCGCGTGGCTTTCCCGCTCGGCGAAGATGGCGACAAGGACGTTGGCGCCGGAAACCTCTTCCCGGCCCGAGGACTGGACATGGATAACAGCCCGCTGGATGACGCGCTGGAACCCCGCCGTCGGCTTGGAATCCTCGTCATAGCCCGTAACAAGATTGTCGAGTTCGGTGTCGATATAGGTCTGCACCGTGCGCTTGAGTTCTTCGAGATCGACATTGCAGGCGCGCATCACCGCCCCGGCGTCGCCGTCATCGATCAAGGCAAGCAGAAGGTGTTCGAGCGTCGCATATTCATGGTGACGCTCATTTGCATAAGTGAGCGCCTGATGCAGCGCTCTTTCAAGGCCTTGGGAGAAAGCCGGCATTAAATCCTCACTTCTTCTCCATCACGCATTGCAGCGGATGCTGGTGCTGACGGGCAAAGTCCATGACCTGGGTCACTTTGGTCTCGGCGACTTCGAATGTATAGACCCCGCATTCACCGACGCCATGATTGTGAACATGGAGCATGATGCGCGTCGCATCATCCCGGTTCTTCTGGAAGAACCGCTCCAGAACATGGACGACGAATTCCATCGGCGTGTAATCGTCATTGAGAATCAACACGCGATACAAGCTTGGCTTCTTCGTCTTCGCCTTGGGACGCGTGATGACGGCTGTTCCGCGTCCAGGGCCGTTTGCCCGGTCGTCTCCTGCCTGCAATCTTGCCGCGCATCCGAGCATGGCATCCCCGCCGATGGACAATCGTTCCTTCCTTGGCCTCGCCGATCCTGTTCCGAAGCACTGCATGTAGGTATCTCTGAACTGATTGTAAGGCCTTCTTTTGCGCTGACAATATGGCGGCTGAGGAATGCGCGCCAAAATCCCGCTATCGTGACCGGCCCGGCCGCAGGAGGGGTCGAAGCAGCCGGTCGGACACCGAACTCGCCGGGAGCGAAGGCAAAAGCGCAAAACAAAACCCGGCTGCATCAGATGCAACCGGGCGAACATGGCGGTCGGAAACCGCCATCGCAGATGGCGTCCGTACGATTTTACTTCGCGTGGGCGAAGGCGACCTCGAAAGGTTTGTAAGCCTCGCGGGCAAGACCGGTATAAAGTTCGCCCAATTTCGTCGCTTCCGCAACGAAACCCTCATAGGCGCTCTTTGCGTAGTCGTTCTGAATCTCCATCGCTTTTTCCAGCGACTTGGCCGTCATCAGCTTTTCCAGAGCAGCCGCGCCCGCATCGAAAGCCTTCTTCGAATAGTCATTCGCTTCGGCAACGATGGCCTGCGTTCCAGTGGAGAGCGACGCGAAGCTCTTCAAGCCGCTGTCGAGGAACTCCTTGCCGTACTTGCCGGCCTCGTCGAAAGACTGCATCATCTTGCCAATCTCCATGGTATGGCGGAGCACTGTCTTGTGCAATGCAAGACATTTAGTGTGCGACGCACAAAATGTCAACATTTCACCCACCGGTTGGTACGCCACGCCCTACCAAGCCACTGATTGCTTCAAAGGCGCTGGAAAATGTGAACGAACAAGTTACCATAAACGGATTGGTAAGATGCGTCGGGGTAGCCTTGCGTGCGGCTGCTGCGGGAAGCGGCGAAAATGCAACAAAAATCATGGGATGATGGCGGTGCGTCAGGCCTTCGCGAACTCTGTGTGTGTGCTTCGTTCTTGCGGGAGGATGATCTGCTTTCTGAGCGTGCTGATACTGGCGACAGCCGCCATGACGCCCAACGCGCTCGCCCGGCAGGCGGCGGCGATCATGATCGACGCCAACACCGGCAAGGTTCTTTATGAATCGAACGCCGACGCCTTCTGCTATCCGGCGTCGCTGACCAAGATGATGACCCTTTACCTCACCTTCGAGGCGATGGCCGAGGGCCGCATCACGAAAAACACGGCTGTCCCGTTCTCGTCCTACGCCGCGGCCCAGGCGCCGACCAAGCTTGGCGTTAAGCCCGGCGATTCCATCCCGGTGGAAATGGCGATCGATTCGATCGTGACACGCTCGGCCAATGATTCCGCGGCGGCGCTCGGTGAGTTGCTGGGCGGCTCGACGGCCAATTTCGCGCGCATGATGAACGCAAAGGCGCGCAACCTCGGTATGAGCCGTACGACGTTCCGCAACGCCAACGGGCTGCCCGATCCAGAGCAGAAAACGACGGCGCGCGACATAGCGAAGCTGGGCATCGCGCTCCGCCAACATTTTCCGCAATTTTATCACTATTTCTCCGTCGAGAAGTTCACCTTCCGCGGCCATGTCATCCGCGGGCATAACCATCTTCTTGGAAAGATCCCCGGCGTGGACGGCATCAAGACTGGCTACACCCGCGCCTCCGGCTTCAATCTCGCGACCTCCGTCGCGATCAATGGAAAACACCTTGTTGGCGTCGTGATGGGCGGCCGCACTCATCGCGAGCGCGACCACCGCATGGCGGCGCTCATCCATAAATATCTGCCGCAGGCTTCCGCCCGCCGCGAAGACGGCGCACTCGTCGCGAATGCCCGTCCGGCAAGCCCGCGCGTTCGCCTGGCAAAAATGGATCAGGACGACATCCCGACCCCCGACAAGCGGCCGCACCGGCAGCCGCGCCCGTCCGCGCTGGCGCTCGCGGAAGCAGCGCAATCGGCCGGCATCCAGAAGATCAACGCTGTGGTCGATGACGTGCAGACAGCTTCGACGGACGAGGAAGCGCCGGCGAAAGAAGACGCGACTCCAGCCAAGGACGAAGCGACGCCTGCTCAGGAAGGCTGGGTCATCCAGGTTGCCTCAACCGACAGCAAGCAGCAGGCGCAGGCGCTCTTGGAAAAAACAGTCAAGGAAGCGCCGCGCGTGCTTGCGGATGCCTCTCCCTTCACAACCACGTTCGAAAAGAACGGCAATGTCTATTACCGGGCGCGTTTCGGTGGCTTTTCATCAAAAGGGAAGGCTTGGAACGCCTGCAGCGCACTGAAAAAAAGGAAGATCGCCTGTTACGCGATAGCGGCGGAATAATTGCTCCGCGACGAAGTGAAAGAGCCGGCAGGCCGGCGAAGGAATTGGTTGCGTCTCCCTGACATGTATTGGGTAAGAGGGGAATTGCCTTGGCTGGAGAGCGGGATGTCCTTGGATTTATCAACACGCGTCGCCGTGAGAAACGCATACATGATTTGAGCGTCAATGCGCTGCATCAGGCAGCGCTGCGGCTTGCCGATTTCCGCAAGGGCGGGCCGCTTTTCAAGACCAAGGATCTGGTCTCGCTGCTGCTTAGCCATGGCGCGCGCTCCTGGCGCGCCTCGCAGCCGAGCGTTTCCATACGTCTGAAGGTCATCGATCCTCAGGGTAGGATGGCCGTCAGGCTCGGGCTGCGACGATAGCGCCAGCTTCCCCAGCGGCCGTCAAAGCAGGCCGAGTTCCGCAAGTTCCTGCCGCAGGTTCTGCGGCAGCGCCTGCCATCCGCTGCTTCCGGTCTTGAGATCGCGTGGCGCTTCGGCCGGCTTCAGATATCGCCACCCTTGGAAGGCGCGGCGCGGCTGCCATTCGGTGCGGACGAGTTTGGGTTCCAGCACGATGTGGCAGCGGCCGATCCCCTCCCCGTCCGTGAATGGCCGGATCTGCAGCACGCGCTGGCGGCACTGCACATTTCCCTTGATGACCCAATAGAGCGAGCCGCCGCCCGTCACCGCCTCGGCCTGCTTCGGGACCATGCGCGTCGTATGGCAATGTTCGACGGCTTCGCCGCGCAGCCGCTTTTCATCCAGGCGGAAGGCGATCCACTCATCGAGGTCCTCGACGCTGTCGCAGCCGACGCAAAGCTTTACGAGATTGAGCATGCCTCCGGTTTACAATGGGAGAGGTGGTTGGCGTCAAGCACGCAACTCGTCTTTGGGCCTTTCTCCACAGAGCGGCTTTGCCGGTTCAGCACTCGACCACATTGACCGCAAGGCCGCCGAGGCTCGTTTCCTTATAGCGTTCATTCATGTCGTGACCCGTCTGCCGCATGGTCTCGACCGCCGCGTCAAGGGGCACGAAATGCGTTCCGTCGCCCTTGATCGCCAGCGACGCCGCCGTCACAGCCTTCACCGCGCCAAGCGCATTGCGCTCGATGCAGGGAACCTGAACAAGGCCCGCCACCGGATCGCAGGTCATGCCGAGATGGTGTTCGAGCGCGATTTCCGCCGCGTTTTCGATCTGCGCCGGCGTGCCGCCCATGACCGCGCAAAGGCCGGCAGCCGCCATGGCCGAGGCCGAACCCACCTCCCCCTGGCAGCCGACTTCAGCTCCCGAAATCGAGGCGTTATGTTTGATGATGCCGCCGATCGCGGCAGCGGTGAGCAGGAAATCCCTTATACCCCGCGCGTCGGCATCGACATGGAACTGCTTCCAATAGCGCATGACGGCAGGGATGACGCCGGCCGCGCCATTGGTCGGCGCCGTGACGACGCGGCCGCCGGCGGCATTCTCCTCATTGACCGCCATGGCGTAGACTGACAGCCAGTCATTGGCCATCAACGGGTTCGGCTTGTTCTGCCGCCACTCCTCGTCCATGCGATGGTAGAGTTGCTTTGCGCGGCGCCGCACCTTCAGCCCGCCCGGCATGATGCCGTCCTTCGAAAGCCCGCGATCGATGCAATCGCTCATCGCCTGCCAGATGCGGTCCAGGCCCCGGTCGAGTTCCTCGCGCGACAGGTGGGATTCTTCATTGGCGCGCTTCATCTCGGCGATGGACAGGCCGTTTTCGGCCGCCATGGCGAGCATGTCCCTGGCGCTGGCAAAGGGATAAGGAACGCCCTTCTCGACCTTGTCGGCCTTGGATTTCATCCGCTGGAGTTCCTCGGCGGAAACGACGAAGCCGCCACCGATGGAGTAATAGATTCGTCTCAACAGAAGCTGGTCGTCGCGGTCGAACGCGGAAAACGTCATGCCGTTAGCATGGCCCGGCAGCGGATATTTCCTGTCGAGAACGAGATCTTGCGCGGGATCGAACCTGTAGGCCAGATGGCCTGGAGGAGAAACCCGCTTGGCAGCGGCGACGGCGGCAAGCGTCTCGTCCGCGCGATCCGGATCGACGGTGAGCGGCGTTTCGCCTGTAAGGCCGAGGATCACCGCACGATCGGTTCCGTGGCCGACGCCGGTAAAGGCGAGCGAGCCATGCAGACTGACCGCCAGGCGATGGACCACCGTCCCGGCCGGGCGCGGCCAATCGTTTCCGGCGATCTCATCAAGAAAGCGCGCGGCCGCCACCATAGGGCCCATCGTGTGCGAACTGGATGGTCCTATGCCGATCTTGAAGAGATCGAAAACGGACAGGAACATGGAAGAACTCCGTGCATCTCGCTCGATCTTTGGCCGCTTTTCACGCGAGAGACCCTGCGGCTTCCGACTTCCGCTGATACCACAGCGACACGGGTCCGATCGTCCCATCCCATATGGTCGTTTCGACTCCCCGGCTCAATCCGGCTCTGTCAATGGCGCGCCCGCCGTCCTGCAAAACCAGGCGATTGGTGCGCGCGCGGCAATTTGGTATCTACATTGCGGGAGATTCGACCTGTTCGCAAACAAGAGGGTGGCAAGGACATGCAGACGACCCTGATGATCACGATTGCCATCCACGCCCTCGCCGGCGTGTTCTGGGCCGGCACGACTTTCGCGCTCGCCCGCCTCGAAGGCGTCTATGCAGAGCGTTTTTTCGGTCCCCAGATGGGCGCCGCCGTCCTCGCCCTTTTGAGCGGCGCCCTGCTCTGGCATTTCCTGCACGAAGGCGGCGTGGGCGCGCCTGAAATGGTGCTTGGGTTCGGCATCCTCTGCGCGATCGTCGCCGCCGGCGTGCAGGGCGCGATGATCGGCTCGGCACGGCGCAAGCTCAAGAGGGTGGCCGGAGCCTCGGCGGAAGCGGCGGTCCGCGCCCGTATGGCGACCGGTGAGCGGGTCGCAAGCATCCTCTTGGCGATCACCGTCATTTGCATGGTGATCCAGCGCTACGCCTGAAAAGAGACTTCTAAACGCCTCTTTACCACCATTTTTCCGGCTGGAAGCGGCCGGCGGCCTGTTCGATCGCATGCGCAGTGCGGAAGAGCGTATCTTCCTCGAACGGCTTACCGATGAGTTGCAGGGCAAGCGGCAGGCCACGCTGGTCGAGACCGGCCGGCACGGCAATGCCCGGCAACCCGGCCATATTGACCGTCACCGTGAAGACGTCGTTCAGATACATTTTCACCGGGTCGGCGTTCATGTCCTCGTCGGCGATGCCGAACGCGGCCGACGGCGTCGCCGGCGTCAGGATGGCGTCGATGCCGTCTGAAAAGACGTTCTCGAAATCGCGCTTGATCAGCGTGCGAACCTTCTGCGCCTGGACATAATAGGCGTCGTAATAGCCGGCCGAAAGCACATAGGTGCCGATCATGACGCGGCGCTTGACCTCGCGGCCGAAGCCGGCGGCGCGGCTCTTCTCGTACATCTCGACGATATCACGGCCGGGCACGCGCAGGCCGTAGCGCACGCCGTCATAGCGGGCGAGGTTGGACGAGGCTTCAGCCGGCGCGACGATATAATAGGCCGGCAGCGCGTATTTCGTATGCGGCAGCGAGATATCGACGATTTCGGCGCCGGCGTCCTTCAGCCAGGCGATGCCCTTTTGCCAGAGGGCCTCGATCTCGTCGGGCATGCCTTCGACGCGATATTCCTTCGGGATACCGATCCTCATGCCCTTGACGCTGCCGCCGAGCGCAGCCTCGTAGTCCGGCACCGGCCGGTCGACGGACGTCGTGTCCTTCGGATCGACGGAGGCCATGGATCTCAGCATGATCGCCGCGTCGCGCACATCACGCGCGATCGGCCCCGCCTGGTCGAGCGAGGAAGCGAAGGCGACGGTGCCCCAGCGCGAGCAGCGGCCATAGGTCGGCTTGATGCCGACCGTGCCGGTAAAGGCGGCGGGCTGGCGGATGGAGCCGCCCGTATCGGTCGCCGTCGCGCCGGCGCAGAGCCATGCCGAGACGGCAGCGGCAGAGCCGCCCGAGGAGCCGCCCGGCACCAGGTCCATGTTGGAATTCCTCGCGCGCCAGGGATTTTTCACCGGACCGTAATAGGAGGTCTCGTTGGACGACCCCATGGCGAACTCGTCCATGTTGAGTTTGCCGAGCATGACGGCGCCGTCTGCCCACAAATTGGCCGTCACCGTCGATTCATAACGCGGCTTGAAGCCGTCGAGGATGTGCGAGGCGGCCTGCGTATGTACCCCTTCCGTGGCGAACAGATCCTTGATGCCGAGCGGGATGCCCTCCAGCGCGCCGCCCTTCCCCTTGGCGAGACGCGCGTCCGATGCTTTCGCCATCTGGCGCGCCTTGTCATGCGTCACCGCGACATAGGCATTGAGCGCCGGATTGGCCGCGTCGATCGCCGCGAGATAGGCGTCGGTCAGCTCGGTGGAGGTGAAATACCTCGCCCTCAGCTTCGCCCGGGCTTCAGCAATCGTCAGTTTCGTCAGTTCTTTCATCGGACAATTTTCTTTTCGCAGAAGCAGGGATGGCCGGCAACAGAGCCGCATTTACCCAGCGGGTGGGGCAGCCTCGAGGTCACGGCCTACTCCACCACCTTCGGGACGAGGAAGAAATTCTCTTCCGTCGCTGGCGCATTGGCGACAATATCCGCAGCCTTGCCGCCATCCGTCACCTCGTCCCGGCGCTTGCGCATCTCCATCGGGATCACTGAGGTCATCGGCTCGACCCCGGAAACGTCGACTTCATTCAATTGCTCGACGAAGCCGAGGATCGCATTGAGTTCGCCGGACATCCGCTCCGCGTCCCCGTCATCGACGGCAATGCGGGCAAGGCGCGCCACGCGTTTCACAGTATCGATGCTGACCGACATTTTTTGATCTCCAGAACCGTTTGGGCGCGGTTCAGGGCTATTAGCGAGCGTTGCGGCCCCGCGCAACTGCCACGCCTCTCTTCCGCCGGACAAAACGTTCCCGAACCCGCAATTATCGATCGCTGGAAAACTTAGAGCGTCACCGGCTCGCCCGGCTTCGGCGTGACCACCTCCGTCGAGGCTCCGTCCATCGCCTTCACGAATTTGTCGGCGCTCTGGTCGATGATCGGGAAGGTGCCGAAATGGCAGGGGAAGACCGTCTCGAACTTGAAAAACCGCCGGCAGGCGAGCGCCGCGACCGCGCCGCCCATGGTGAACCTGTCGCCGACCGGCACGAAGCCGATCTTCGGCTCGTGCAATTCATTAATGAGCGCCATGTCGGAAAAAATATCCGTATCGCCCATATGATAGACCGTCTTTTCGCCGGGAAAGTGAAGGATGAGCCCGAGTGGATTGCCGAGATAAGTGTTCTTTCCGCCTTCCCCGCCATAGGAGGAGGAATGGAGCGCCTGGACGAAGGTCGTGGTGAAACCGCCGCAATCGACGGTGCCGCCAGTATTGCCCGGATTGATCTTGTCTTGGTCGACCCCCTGGCCGACGAGGAACATGCAGATCTCGAAACTCGCGACCAGCATCGCGCCGGTCTTCTTCTGGATTTCCACCGTATCGCCGACATGGTCATTATGCCCATGGGTGAGAAGGATATGCGTCACGCCCTCGGCCGGCCCTTCCCACCCCTTGTTCCAGGTGGAATTGCCGGTCAGGAACGGGTCCATGAGGATCGTCGCCCCTCCGGCTTCGATCTTGAATGCCGAATGGCCAAACCAGGTGATTTTCATGACGGCTCCCTGAAACGCGCTATTGAGAAATGCTTTTTCCGAAGGATAGAACGGCAGCGGGCCAAGTCAAAGGAAAGCGACGCTATTGACCGTTCTCGCCGTTGACGATCTGTTGAACGCGCTGCCGCGAGATCAGGCGATTGCAGGCCTTGATCTCGGCACGAAGACAATCGGCCTTGCCGTGTCGGATCGCTCCCTACAATTCGCCAATCCCCGCGCGGTCATCCGCAGAACAAAATTCTCGGCCGATGCGGCCGCGCTGCTTTCTGGTCTAGCAACGGAAGAAGTCGCAGCGATCGTTGTCGGCCTTCCCGTCAATATGGACGGCACAGAGGGGCCGCGCGCGCAGGCAAGCCGCGCCTTCGTCCGCAACCTCGAGAAGCTCACCAATCTTCCCTTTGCCTTCTGGGACGAGCGGCTTTCGACCGTCGCGGCCGAGCGCGCGTTGATCGAAATGGATGTCTCGCGCAAGAAGCGCGGCGAGAGGATCGATTCGGCCGCGGCCGCCTTCATCCTTCAGGGCGTACTCGACCGTTTCCAGTCGATAAAGCGAGCCAAATAATCGATCGGATGCTCTACTCGCCTGGAGCCGCGATGTTCTTGGCGATGGGCGCGCCCCGGCGTCTTCTCCACCATGCCGCGATCTGCCTGCGTCGCCGGAAGGCGTAGAGCGCTGTCAGGAGCACGGCGTCGAACATGCAGGCGCGAGCGACGAAGCCGGGGATTTCGGCCGGATCGACCCCGAGGATCTGGCCATAAATGTCGAAGACGAAATCGTGGACCTTTCGGCTCAGTATGAAGCAGCCGAAACTCAAGTCATTGAGGGACAGGAAATACCAGCCCCAGAAGAGGCCGACGGGCGCCGCCCAAAGGATGAGAATGATGCGCATCAGTTCTGCCGCCTCTCATCCAGGGAAAGTTGGTTCTGCAGTCTGCGAAGAAGGCTATTGTGGACAGCGCCGAGCGCCATCAGGCGCGCCGCGTTCTGCACCGGTTCGTTCTGTCGTGGAAGAGCCCGATCCATCATCCGCTTTTCCGCCGATATGGCGAGCCATGAGCCGGCAAGCGCCGCGAGTTCGAGCGCGACGACGCCATAGAAGCCCTGCACCGAGGCAAGCGCGCATGCCAGAAACAGAATTGTGACCACGCCGACCGCGCAGCCGAAGGCCAGCCGCGCCACCTCGTCCGTCTCGCTCGATTGCTCGTCCTCGAAAAGCGCGGTCAAAAACGTCCAGAGAAACAGGAGCGCCACCAGCCCGAAAGCCGAGGCGAAGGCGGTCGAGACTGCCTGGCTCGTCATCAACCGCGGCAGGCCGGCAGGCGCGGCGAGGCCGACAGCATGCAGGACGACGGAAAATCCTCCCTGCCTATCCAGCGCGCAAAGCGTGGCGAGCGCCGAAAAGACGATCATCCAGTGAAGGGCAAGAAAGAAACTGAGAATCCGGCGCATGACATCCTGCTTTCCCGCAAATTGGTACGCCGGCCCTCCAACGGCAATGGAAACCATTTGTTAAGGTTAACGGAAGCTGAGTTGGGGATGATCTGAAAGGCTCCAGGCTTTATCCATTCGGCGTTCCCCCTCATCCGCCTGCCGGCACCTTTCCCCGCAAGCGGGAAGAAGAAACGCTTCATCGGCGGTTCTGCCCACCGTCAACGTTGCCGGACAATTGACGCCATTGCAGCCATCGGTCTTCTCCCCTTTCAACGGGAGAAGTGCCCGCCCTTCGACATGCTCAGGAGGGCGATGAGGGGCAGCCTTGAAGGGCCGATCAAAATGACCCCTGGTATGAATCGGGGTCAGGGCGGACGATCCGACCCTCTAATCCCCCTCAGGGTAAAGCGTATCGATGATGAGCCGAGAATCGTGACGGGCGTCGAGCATGCCGTAGGTCGTGCGCCATTGGCCGGCGAGCCGTGTTTCCACGAACGCATCGGCGATGCGGCCCGCGCCCATGCGCCGCAATTCGGCGGCGGCCGCCGCAAGCGCCAGCTGTTCGGTGAGGAAGCGCGTCGAGCCCTCGTCCGAATCGGCCACCTGGATCGCCGCGCGCAGCACGCTCGTGGTTCCTTGCGCTCCCGGCCCGAGATCCTGCTCGATCCCCGCCATGACATCCTCGAAAAGGGCAGGCCCGCGCTTGATCACCCGCAGCACGTCGAGCGCCATGACATTGCCGGCGCCTTCCCAAATCGCATTGACGGGGACCTCGCGGTAGTAACGCGCCAGCGGCGCCTCCTCGACATAGCCATTGCCGCCGAGGCATTCCATGGCCTCGTAAAGCAGCGCCGGGGCGATCTTGCACACCCAATATTTCACCGCCGGCGTCATCGCCCGGGCGAAAGCGGCGGCGCCGCGATCGTCAGCCGCCTCGTCGAAGGCGCGGGCGAGGCGGAAGGTAAGCGCCGTGGCCGCGGCGACGTCGAGCGCCATATCGGCTAGAACACGCTGCATCAGCGGCTGCTCGATCAGGGTCTTGCCGAAGACCTTGCGGTGGCGGGCATGATGCACGGCTTCGGCCAAGCCGGCGCGCATGATGGCCGAGGAAGCGATGGCACAGTCGAGCCTGGTCAGCGTCACCATGTCCATGATGGTGCGGATGCCCTGCCCCGGATCGCCGACCATCTCGCCGATCGCGCCGTCGAACTCGACCTCCGACGATGCATTGGAACGGTTGCCGAGCTTGTCCTTCAGGCGCTGGAAGCGGAAGCCATTGCCCTTCGGGCCGGCGAGGATGCGCGGAACGAGAAAGCAGGAAAGCCCTTCCTGCACCTGCGCGAGCACAAGAAAGGCGTCCGACATCGGCGCCGACATGAACCATTTATGGCCGGTCAGGCGATAGAAACCGCTGCCGGCCGGTTCGGCGCGCGTCTGGTTGGCGCGCACATCGGTGCCGCCCTGCTTCTCCGTCATGCCCATGCCGAGCGTCAGCCCGGCCTTCTCGACGGGCGGCTTTTGCGACTGGTCGTATTTGCGCGTGGTGACGCGCGGCGCCCACTCTCGGAAAAGCTTCGGGTTCGCCATAAGCGCCGCAAGCGAGGCGCTGGTCATCGTGAGAGGGCAAAGATGCCCGGCTTCCAGTTCGGCGGTCAGGTAAAAGCGCGCGGCCCGTACTTGATGGCGTTTGCCCTTTTCCGCCTCGCCATTTTCCCAGATGGACGAATGCAGCCCATTGGCGATCGAGCGGCGCATCAGCGCGTGATAAGCGGGATGGTATTCAACGATGTCCAGCCGTCGCCCCTGCCGGTCATGCGTGCGCAGCTTCGGCGTTTCGGAATTGGCGAGACGGGCGAGGTCCTGCGCTTCCTGCGTCAGGACGAAGCGCCCGAGCGCATTCAAGTCCTGCCGCACGGAATCGGAAAAATCCTCGCCGATCTGGACCAGCAACGGATCGCCGCGCCAGGCATTGCCGCCCGTCATCGGCGGCGACTGATTGGTCACTTCGTCCGTCACGCGAAATCCTGTCTTGTGCTCTCTGAAGAGACGTAACCTTTTGCCTCCTTCGAGGGAACAGCCAATCGTCAGCGAACGGTGGATAGAGTTGACAGCTGTCAACTGGAAAAGGCGGCGATCACGCCGCCGCCTTCTCCGCGAGACGGGCAAGCTGCGTCATCACCACCGCCGAACCGGAGAGACGCTTCTCTGCGTTCGGCCATTCGCGCATGAAGACGATACTCTGGTCCGGCCTGATCTTCGCCAACGACCCCTGCTCGCCGATATAGCGCACCAGACCGGCCGGATCGGAAAAGGCATTGCCGCGAAAATGGATGACGACGCCCTTCGGTCCGGCTTCGAGCTTCTCGACATTGGCGCGGCGGCACAAGACCTTAATATAGACGATCTTGAGGAGATGCTGGACTTCTTCGGGCAGCGGCCCGAACCGGTCGATCAGCTCCGCTCCAAAAGCGTCGATCTCGCCCGTGTCCTCGATATCGGCAAGGCGGCGATAGAGCGCCAGCCGCAATTGCAAATCCGGCACATAGCTCTCCGGGATCATCACCGCCGTGCCGATGGTGATCTGCGGCGACCAGCTCTCCTCGGCAGGCGCGCCGGAACCGCGGATTTCCGCCACTGCTTCCTCGAGCATCTGTTGGTAAAGTTCGAAGCCGACTTCCTTGATGTGGCCGGACTGTTCCTCGCCGAGCAGATTGCCCGCGCCGCGTATGTCGAGGTCGTGACTCGCCAGCTGGAAGCCTGCGCCCAGCGTGTCGAGCGATTGCAGCAC
>JBQCEL010000157.1:0-14006 GCA_051960255.1 Rhizobiaceae bacterium | reverse complement strand
GCCTGACGGTGATGGCCGGTATCATGGTAATGGACGAACTTTCCGAACTGCAGAAGCGCGTCACCGGCATGGAGAGCGAGATCGGCACGCTGCGCAAGACGCGGGACGACGCGCTTTCCAAGGCCGATAAGAACGACGCGGCGCTGACAGGGGCGCTTTCCATGCTGGCGGAACGGATGGAAGCGCTCGCATGCAGGCTGTCGGCCCGAGGCGGGTAAAGGGTTCTCCTTGTCGTGGTTGTCGTGGCCGAAAGATGACACCTAAGGAGTTAGATTTCTGCCAACGACGCTCCCGCTGGAAGAAGCAGGTTCTGAAGCAAGAGCGGGAATTCGTCTTTCAAAACGCCACTGACTTTAAGATTTTGCATTCGAGACATGCAAAGCGTCCTCTTCGGCTAAGGGCCATTTAAGCCAGCCGGCGACGCGCCGTTTGTGCCGGAGGCATCTTTTCTCGAATGTATGCCAGCAAAAATATCCTATGCTGACCGTCGCGAGCAAAGCGATGCCAAATGAGAGCCAGAAATCCCCAATCTCGAGAAGGCAAATTTGCTGAACCGGGAAGGCAAAGATATAGATGCCGTAGGAAGCGTCTCCCCCTTTCGCAAACCATGCGCCGGCGCGACTCGACCCTATGAGAATGACGATAGCCGAGATTGAGAAGACGAATAGCGGGTTTTGACGATCCAGAAAACAGATACACAGAAGACCGACAGCGATCATCCATGGCTTGTAAGATTCTATTCGGTCCCAAAGTACGGCGACTATTGAACCGGAGAAAAAATACAAGCCGAGCTTGCCCAAGAAGATACTTCTAATTGTCAGACCAAGAAAATGGTGCTCGTCATCAAAATGCGACCCCTTCCAAATTGAGAAAAACACAGCTAGAAGCATGACTAAAACTACAATCCTAAGCCACCGCTTAAGCAGAAAAATAGAAAACAGGAGTACATACATCCAGAATTCATATGGCAAGGACCAAAGGGATCCGTTCACACTGGTGTTTGGCCTACCATCTAATATGCCCGGAATATGATATTCCACATCGATAAAAAACATAAATATATTATGCGTAACATATCGAAAGTGCGCCCAACAGTTTTTATAATTTTGATACAAGAAAAGAAACGCGATTGAACTTACGATGAGCGCGAACGCGAGATTTGGCAGAATCCGCACGGCTCTTGCTGCGAAATACACGTTCCAATCGCTGCATCTTTCCAGGGATTGGTAGATCAGATATCCACTCACCAGGAAAAAGATGCTGACTGCAGCTCCACCTACCGTGTCGTTGAATAAAATCGCGTTGGGCTCGCCGCGTCCGGCCAGCGCGAACTGATGACTGAACATCACGGATGTCGCCGCCAAGAACCGGATAAGATTGAAAGTATTTTCTTGTGTCTTGGCCGGTTTCATCTGCAACATCGATTGGAATGCCACACGGCGAATGATCGAGCTTGATGCCGATACCTGGTCGCCTGATACAGGGGCATCTGCCGATGCGTCAATGGCGATCCGCTCCTGAGGGTACTGCTCTTTAATTCACCCCTTTCGGCACGTCTTCCGGCGGGATCGTATCGACGACCTTCTGCCTGTGCAGGATGAAGAGGCCCGCCAGCACCACGATCGCCGCGCCTGCGAGGATGCGAGGCCCGGGCACGTCGCCGAAGAAAATAATGCCGAAAATGACAGCCCATAGAAGCAGACTGTAATGCAGCGGGGCGAGTGTCGAAGCCGGCGCGAGCTTCAGGGCCCGCGTGATGAGCAGATGCGCGGCGGTTGAGACGACGCCGAGCAGGAGCATGGCTGAGAGATCGGGCATGGAGGATTTCTGCCAATTGCCGACCGCGAGGACGATCCCGACGAGGAGCGTCCCTATCGTCTGCCAGGTGACTAGACTGGCGTCGCTGGTGCCGCGCAATCGGCGGCTCATCACGATGGAGAGGCCAAACGCGATGCTCCCCGTAAAGGCGAAGGCGGCGGACAGGGAATAGGCGTTGGACGTCGGCTTCAGCATGATCAGCACGCCGCAGAAGCCAAGCAGAATCGCGAGCCAGCGCCGCCAGCCGACCTTTTCGCCAAGAATGACATGAGAGAGCGCGGCGACATAGATCGGACCGGCCATGTAGAAACTCATCACATCCGCCAGCGGTAGATAGACGACCGCGGCGTAGAAGCAGGCGGTATCGACCGTCGTCGAGAAAGCGCGGAGGACTTGCAGGAGGGGTCGTTCGAGCCGGAAAAGACTGGTCGCGCCCTGACGCCCGACCATGGGGCCGAGTATGATGAAAGCGCCAAGGCAGCGGATGACGATGACCTGCCCGACGGAAAAGCTGGCGACGAGCCATTTGCCCATCGCGTCGTTCAGAGCGAACATGAAATCGCCGGCCAGCATCAGAAGGATGCCGACAGCAAGCAGATTGACCGTTTTTGGCGACGCGAACGGGGCCATGGCCAGCGCGGAATCCTGGATAATGGTTTGCGAGGGCCTGTTACAGGCCCGTCTTCGGTTTGGCGAGTAGAATCCGCTGGTCCACGGAATGGGGCGCAGATGCGGTGAAGGCGCTGTGTCGCCGCTTCCGCGCCAGCCTAGACGTTGACCGGCAATTTAATTATAAGGCGCGGCATTCCGTACAATCAGGATTTCGAGACAGGGGCGCCATGGCCGGCCATTCACAGTTCAAGAACATAATGCATCGCAAGGGCCGCCAGGACGCGGCGAAATCGAAGATGTTCTCCAAGCTGGCGCGCGAGATCACCGTTGCCGCGAAGCTGGGCACGCCCGACCCCGACATGAACCCGCGCCTCAGGCTCGCTGTGCAGGCGGCCCGCGCCCAGTCCATGCCGAAGGACAATATCCAGCGCGCCATCAACAAGGCGGCGGGCGGCGACGGCGAAAATTATGAAGAGGTGCGCTATGAGGGCTACGGGCCGGGCGGCGTGGCGCTGATCGTCGAAGCTCTGACCGACAACCGGAACAGGACCGCTTCGAATGTCCGCGCCGCCTTCACCAAGGCGGGCGGCGCGCTTGGCGAAACCAACTCCGTTTCTTTCTTGTGGGATCGGGTCGGCGAGATCGTCTATCCACCCTCCCTCGACGCCGACAAGGTGATGGAAGCGGCGATCGAAGCCGGCGCGGAAGACGTCCAGTCGGACGAGGACGGACACACCATCCTCTGCGCCTTCGGGGACATCGGCGACGTGTCGAAAGCACTCGAGGCCACGCTGGGCGAGGCCGAATCGGTGAAGACGATCTGGAAGCCGCAGAACAATATACCGGTCGATGAGGAGCGTGCGCAGTCCATTCTCAAATTGGTGGCTACGCTGGACGATGATGATGACGTCCAGAACGTCTATGCCAATTTCGAGGTGGACGACGCGACCATGGCGAAGCTGAGCGCGGCGTGAGCGGCTGCCGCATATCGATCAGCTACTGCACGCAGTGCCAATGGCTGCTCCGTGCCGCATGGATGGCGCAGGAGCTTCTGTCGACCTTCGGCGCCGATCTCGGCGAGGTGGCGCTGGTGCCTGGAACGGGCGGCATTTTCGAGATAAGATGCGATGACGAATTGCTTTGGGAACGCAAGCGCGATGGCGGCTTTCCGGACGTCAAGACGCTGAAGCAATTGGTGCGCGACAGGATCGATCCCGAGCGCGATCTTGGCCATTTGGACAGGAACCGGTCATGACGGCGTCCGCTTCTTGCGGTGACGACCAAAAGGATAGCGTCTCGTGGACAAGGCCAACAGGAACAATGTAATCGACCCGAAGCTCCTCGAACTCCTGGCCTGCCCCCTTACCAAGGGCCCTCTGGTCTTCGATCCGGAACGCAACGAACTGGTTTCGAAGCTCGCGCAACTTGCCTATCCGGTCCGCGACGGCATTCCGATCATGTTGCCTTCGGAAGCAAGGCCGGTCGAGGAGGGCGCTACCAAGTCTGTCAAGGGCCGGCAGAAAAGCCGCTGACCCGCGCCTCTGTCTTTCTTGCTTCGCATTCCGTATCTGTCCCGGTGAACGTAGTTTTCCCTTCGTTTAGTGGAAATTCCGCCCTTTCGGCATGACGTCCGCCGGTTTTTTTGAAAGCATGCGATAGTCCGGCAACGGCGCACGAGCCGCCTCCTCCCTGCCGCTCTTGTTCTCACAAGCATCCTCGGAAAGCTGGCCGAGCCAGGGCGTGAGATCGTCGAGCCTTTCCGCCACCACATGGACGACGCCCGATTCCGACTGTACGCGGCCTGTGACACGGATGAATTTCGCGCCCATCACGGTCGCCCGGTAGCGGAGGAAGATTTTGTGCCAGACAATGACATTGGCGATCGCCTGTTCGTCTTCCAAAGTCAGGAAGATAGTCTTGCCGCTGCCTGGACGCTGGCGCACCAGAACGATGCCGGCAACCGTGACGCGCCTGCCGTCGGGCGTTGAGGAAAGAGACGCGTTCGGCAATATTCCCGCACCATCGAGGTGCCGGCGCAGGAAAGAAATCGGATGACCCTTGAGCGACAGGCCGAGTGAACGATAATCCTGGATGACATGCTCGCTGGCCGGCATCGATGGCAGCATTACCTTCGGTTCGTTGTCGGAAAGGCCGGGCCGTTCCAACAGAGGCAGTCCGCCCGCCGTTCCCTTCCTGTCCAGCGCCCGCACCTCCCATAAGGCCGCGCGGCGATCAAGACCGATCGACCGGAAGGCGTCGGCCCTGGCCAGCTTTTCGATCTCTCCCGCGTCAAGGCCGGAACGCAGCCAAACGTCGCGCACCGAGCCGTAGCCGTCGCCGCGCCGCGCGATGAAGGCTGCCATGCGCTTTTCGGACAGCCCCTTGATCTGGCGAAAGCCGAGCCGGACCGCATGGGTGGTCAAGATAACGTCGCGCATTTCGGCATGCCGGCCGGCAATCCGGTCCGGATCGAAAATGTCGCGCTCCAGCGTGCAATCCCATGCCGAATGGTTGATATCCACGTCATATATCGGAACGCCATGCTCGCGCGCGTCACGCGCCAACTGCGCGGGGGCGTAAAAACCCATAGGCTGCGAATTGAGGATCGCGGCGCAGAAGACATCCGGATAATAGGTCTTGAACCAGGCCGAGGCGTAGACGAGGAGTGCGAAGGACGCGGCATGGCTTTCGGGAAAACCGTAGTCGCCGAAGCCTTCGATCTGACTGAAGCAGCGCTTCGCGAATTCCTCCGGATATCCTCTCTCGACCATTCCCGCGATCATCTTGTCTTTATATTCGCCGACCGTTCCATTGCGCTTGAAGGTCGCCATGGCGCGCCGCAACTTGTCTGCCTCTCCTGGGGTAAAACCTCCCGCCACGATGGCGATTTTCATGGCCTGCTCCTGGAAGAGCGGTACGCCGCACGTCCGTCCCAGGATGCTTTCAAGTTCAGGACTGTGATAGTCCACCTTTTCCTTGCCCAATCGCCGACGAAGATAGGGATGCACCATGTCGCCCTGGATCGGACCAGGACGGACGATCGCCACCTCGATGACGAGATCGTAGAATTCGCGCGGCCTGAGCCTCGGCAGCATCGACATCTGCGCGCGCGATTCGATCTGGAAGACGCCGATCGTATCGGCGCGGCAGATCATGTCGTAGACATGGGTATCTCCTTGCCGGATCGTCGCCAGCGTCAGCCGCCGGTCGTAATCGTCCCGCACCCTGTAATGATCCTCCAAGAGGCCGAAGGCGCGCCGCAAGCAGGAGAGCATGCCGAGCGCCAAGATATCGACCTTCAATATGCCGACCGCATCGAGATCGTCCTTGTCCCACTCGACCATCTTGCGTTCCTCCATCGCCGTCTTGACGATGGGCACGATCTCGTCGAGCCTATCCCTGGTAATGACGAAGCCGCCGACATGCTGGGTCAGGTGGCGCGGAAAGCCCATGATTGCATTGGCATGCGCGATCACATGTTTCGTCAGGGGATCTGCCTTGGCAAGGCCACCGGCCTGGGCTTCCCTGTCGCCCAGGCGTTCCGACGACCAGCCCCAGATCGTGCTTGATAACGCGCTGCGCACGTCGTCCGAAAGGCCCATGGCCTTCGCTACTTCGCGCAAGGCGGACCGGCCGCGATAGCTGATGACAGCGGCGGCGAGCGCCGTGCGCTTCTCGCTGTATTTCCGGTAGATATAGGCGATGATCTCGTCCCGCCTTTCATGCTCGAAATCGACGTCGATATCCGGCGGCTCGTCGCGTTCTGTCGAGACGAAGCGTTCGAAAAGCAGATTTGTCGATACAGGATCGACTTCGGTGATATGCAGGCAAAAACAGATCACCGAATTGGCGGCCGATCCGCGCCCCTGGCACAAAATCCCGACCTCTTCGGAGCGCGCATAGCAGACGATGTCGTGAACGGTCAGGAAGTAGCGGGCATATTTCTTCTCATCGACAATCCTGAGTTCGTGGCGGATCGCCTTCTCAACCTTTTTCGGAACACCGCTGGGATAGCGTTTTTTCGCGCCTTCCCATGTCAGTCTTTCCAGTTCCGTCTGCGGATCGACGCCTTCCGCCGTCGTCTCTTCCGGATAATTGTGCTCCAGTTCCTTCAGGGAGAAACTCAGGCTGCGGGCAAAACGCAGCGTTTCGGCAATTGCATCGGGGTGACGGCGGAAGAGCCGCGCCATTTCCGCTGGCGGTTTCAGATACCGTTCCGCATTTGCCAGAAGAGCGAATCCGGCGTTCGCGACGGATTTGTTCAGGCGGATCGCCGTCACCACGTCTTGCAGGGAACGTCTGTCGGGCGCGTGATAAAGGACGTCATTGGTCGCCATCATCGGGATGGACATGCGTGCCGCGATTGAGGCGGCCTGCTCGATCCTGAAATGATCGGAACCGTCATAACGGGGCGCGACGGCAAGCCACAGATTGCCGCCGAACCTCTCCTTGAGCAGGTCGAGAAAGGCGATCATGTCTTCCGCGGGCCGCATATCTGCGAGAATGGCGAGCGAGAGACAATCGCCCCATTCGAGAAGATCATCCCGGCGAAGAAGCGTCGCCCCTTTTTCGCTTTCCTCACGCAGATTGGCCTTTGTCAGCATGCGGCAGAGATGCCCCCACCCCTCGCGGTCCTGCGGATAGGCGAGAATGTCCGGCGTCCCCTCCTCGAAAACCAGGCGGCAGCCCGGATGATAGGGCAGCCAGACCGCTTCCTTTTCCGACAGCGGAATATGCTTCGACTGCGTCCAGGCGCGGACGACGCCCGCGACGCTATTGCGGTCGGCAAGCCCCATACCGGCATAGCCTAAGAGGCAGGCGGCGGCGACCAGTTCGCCAGGATTGGAGGCGCCGCGCAAAAAGGAGAAATTGGATTGCACCCCGAATTCGATGAAAGGAGGGGATAGAGGCGTGCTACAGGGAAGCGGAGCGGTCATGCGAAGAGCCCCTGCAGGAACCAGCGCGGATGCGAGGTCTTCTCGCCGTAGAAACCTTCCCGATAAATCCAGTAGCGGTGCCCGTCATCGTCTTCGACGCGGTAATAATCGCGTGTCTGTTCCTGACCGCTCGCAAGCCACCATTCCGGCGCGATGCGTTCGGGGCCTTCCGACCGGGCGACCCTGTGCGTCACGTTGCGCCAGCGGAAGTGGAGCGGCGGCCCTTCCGGCACTTCCGCGGTGACGGCGACCTGTTCGGGATGGCCGAAAAGGCGGACCGGCCGCTGCGGCAGGATCGAGACATTTCCTCCAAATTGGGAAGGAGTCGAGGATGAACTGGGAAGTCGTTCGGCGAACGGCGCCTGCAGGACCGCGCGTTCGGGAATATGGCTTTCCACGCATAAGGGCTTCAGGACCGCCCCGTCGCCAAGACGGGCACGAATGCGGTCCGCCAGCATCGCCACTTCCTCTTCGCCATCCGGATTTTCTCCGGCCAGATTTTCTCCCGAAAGATCGGCCTGCGCCGCTTCGAAAGGCGCAGTGACGGAAGCAGAAAGCCGGATGAGATCGAAGCCGTAACCGGCATCGATCGTACCTTCCAAAGCAGCGAGTTTTTCCTGGAAAAGGCGGCGGATGAGAGCCGGATCGCGCAGCGGCCGCGACGTGCCGACATCGATGCGGCTGACGAAGCCATCGACGCGGAACAGCGAGAGACGCAGGGCGCGAGCGCCCTCCCCCCGGCGCTCGAGATCGCTCTTGAGCGTGGGAGCGAGAAGGCTGACGAGATGTTCGATTTCGCCGTGCATCGTGACCGGCTCCATCAGGCGCCGCTCGACGGAAAGCGGGCTGACGGGAAGCCGCGGCGAGATCGGTTCCTCGACCCCTCCCAGGAACTGGTCGATACGCAGGAGAAGCTCTTTCCCGAAGCGTCTGGCGAGAGGCGCTCGCGGCGTCGACAGCAGCATGCCGGCCTTTTTCAAACCGACGCTCTCCACCCTTTCCCGCGTTTCGGCGGGGAGGCGGAGCGCCGCAAGGGGAAGAGGCAAAAGCGCTTGCTTTTCTGCTCCTTTCTCAACGGGGGGAAGGGAGAAGCGGGCCGCCGCCCATGCCGCGCCGGCCGTCGAGGCAAGCCCGGCCCTAACATCGAAACCCTGATGCAGGAAACTCGAAAGCGCCTCGTCGAGCAACCGCTTTTCGCCGCCAAAAAGGTGCGCACAGCCGCTGATATCGAGGAAAAGGCCGTCCTTTCCCTCGATCGCCACCAGTGGCGTATAGCGATCGCACCAGTCCGCCAGGGCTTCCAGAAGACGGCGGTCGGCTTCGGGATCATGTTCAAGAATTTCGACCGCGGGATGCATGGCGCGCGCATCCGCAATCCCCATTCCATGCTTCAGCCCCAGCGTTTCAGCCCGCTCGTCGAGAGCCGCGATACGCCGCGTATTGTTTTCCTGGTGGCTCACCACGAGGGGAGCCGCTTCCCGCCTCTCCGAACGCCATGAGCGTCCCAGCCGCCGGCGCAGGATCCGGTCCGTCGCGAGCCGGGGAAACCACAATGCCATTATTCTCTGCGGCATGGCCTTCTGGCCTTTCATCAAAGGAATGCGTCTCCGGGTTCCATTCGAGGAGGAACTGTCCTGGAAGCCCGTTTCGGTTCTTGTCGATCCTGACTCGGAAGGCGGGAGGCCCGATGGAGCCGGCAAGAGGGCCCGAAATTGTCCGCCGCAGGCCGGCCGGCGCCGGCGCAAGAAGCAACCGCACCGGCGCCGCGGTCGGTTCCGCTTCAGCCGCCCCCGTTCCACTCGATTGGCGCAGGAGAAAGACGGGATGACCCGCGAGCGAAGCGCGGCGCTGCAGCCGCCGCGTCGCGGTGAGATCGACACGGGCCGGATTGCCGCGGATCTCGATGACGAGGGCCGAAACGGCCTTCAGCTTCGCGGTTTCGCTCGCCACCCATAGCGCATCCTCGATTTTGCGGGTGCGCGACAGGATGAGCCGTTCCGGCGCGATTCCGTAATCCTTCAGGAGCGCCGGCGCATAGGGAAAACCGCCCTCGTGAAAGCCGTCCTCGGTTCCGATCCAGAAGAAGGGTCCGCCCGAAGCATTCCTTTGCAGCGCAAGGCTTGCCAAGGCGAGCGCGAATCCCGTCACCGCGCCCGTGTCACGCATTCCGGCGCCGTGGATTTCCGTCAATGCCGCCGCCGGCAGCCCGCCATTCAGCCGCTCGTCCAGCCGCGGCACGCTGGTAGGAATGAAATCGGGCGAGGCGGCATGGACGATGCCGGAATGCCGGACGAGCGAACCGCCCGCCGCAGCCGCCGGCATCGCCAGCCTGTCAGCCAGCGTTCCTTCAATTCTCGCCACTTCCCGGCGCAGGGCAAAAAGCGTCTGCCGCGCCGCGGCTTCGCGCGCCATGGCGTTTGATCCTTCATAAATGTTCTCTTTATGTTCTAATCGATTCCAGAGCCCGCCCCGAGAGTCAAGCGGAATTTATTCCTGCAAAGCCCGCTCTCTTCACCACTTTGCACGAAGGGCCTCGAAAGCGACCCCGCGAACCGCTATATGGCGCCTCAAAGGATATCAGATGGCACGCATCTATCAGACCCGCGCCTGGCAGGAGCAACTCTCCCCGTCATTGGACGAAATGGAACTCCTGGCGCTCGAAACCTATGCCAGCTTGCCGGAGGAATTCCGTTCCCTGACGGGCGAAATCGTCATCCAGGTCGCCGAATTCCCGACCGACGACATTATGGACGATCTGGCGCTGGAAACGCCGTTCGACCTGCTCGGCCTGTTCGAGGGTCGCGGCCTCGCCGAGCGCTGGAACCCGCAGACCGGCGAAGGCCCGAACCGGATCACGCTCTATCGCCGCGCCATTCTCGATTATTGGTCGGAGAACGAAGAAACGCTCGGCGACATCGTCACCCATGTCCTCATCCACGAGATCGGCCACCATTTCGGCCTTTCCGACGATGACATGGAGCGGATCGAGGAAGGCGCGGGCGATTCCTATCCGGCGCAGAGCGCCCCCCAATAGCCTCAATAGTCTCCGAGCTTGATGTCCGGCGTATATTCCACGCCGTCCACCTCCTTGGTGACGGCCTGGCCGCAGCGCATCGTCTTGGTTTCGGCATCGAAGGCATAGGTCGGAGAGCCGTAGATGTGCCAACCCTTGTTGAGCGCGGCCGTCACCTTGTGACAGAAACTGGCGTCATCCGGACCCGTCAGGAAACGATAGAGCTTCATTGCGCCATCCTTCATTGCGCGCCGATGTCGGCAGGCATTCGATCTGCGCCAGATGAAGACGCTCCGCCATACGTCCGTCAAGAGCGATAAGGCTCTTGCCGCTCAAAAAGCGCAAATCGTTGCAGGCGCTCCCGACGTCCCTCGATGGCCTAACGCTTTCATCGCGGCTGGTCCGCCGGATGCAAGCCCCGCCTCCCGATCAGCCCCTTGAAGAGATAAGGCGAAACTGTTTCTGTCCGGAAAAAATCGGGACAGACGACATGGCGAAATCGGATATCGTGATCATCGGCGGGGCGATCGTCGGCAGCTCGACCGCCTATTTCCTGCGCGAGGAAGGTTTTGCGGGATCGATCGCGCTTGTCGAGCAGGACCCAAGCTTCGCCTGTTCCGCGACGACGCTTTCGGCCGCATCGATCCGCCAGCAATTCTCTATCCCCGAGAACATCCGGCTGTCGCAATTCACGCTCGGCCTTTTCCGCGACCTGAAAACGCGCTTCGGCGAGGAAGCCGATATCGGCTTCCGCGAGAAAGGCTATCTCATCCTTGCCAGCGAAGCCGGACGCGACGTGCTCCAGCACAATCATTCTATCCAGCGGGCGGAGGGCGCGGAGATCGTCCTTGAAGGACCGGAAGCGCTTCGCCGCCGCTTCTCCTGGCTGAACACGGAAGGGATCGCGGCGGGCGCTTATGGGCTCGCGGGCGAAGGTTGGTTCGACGCCTATGCCTATCTCAACCTTTTCCGCCGCGCGCTGAAAGAGAAGAATGTTGATTTCGTAGCCGGAACGGTCTCCGCCATCACTCTCGCGGACGGTATGGCAAAGGGCGTCGTTCTTTCCTCCGGCGAGACGATCGAGGCCGGCACCGTCATCAACGCCGCCGGGCCGAATGCCGGCCGGGTGGCGGCGATGGCCGGTCTTTTCCTTCCCGTCGAGCCGCGCAAGCGCTCCGTCTTCGTCTTCGAGGCGAAGGACCGTTTCGACGACATGCCGCTTCTGGTCGATCCCTCCGGCATCTATGTCCGTCCGGAAGGCTCGGTCTACATCACCGGCGGCGCCGAGCCGCACGAGGCCGACAAGGCCGCCGATCCCCGGGATTTCGAGCCGGACTGGCCGCTTTTCGAGGGGGTGATCTGGCCGACGCTGGCCGAGCGCATCCCTGCTTTCGAGGCGATCCGGCCCGGCCGCGCCTGGGCCGGGCACTACGACTATAACACGCTGGACCAGAACGCCGTCATCGGGCCGCATCCGGACATGCGGAACTTCTTTTTCTGCAATGGCTTTTCCGGCCACGGCCTGCAGCAGGCGCCGGCCGCCGGCAAGGCGATCGCGGAAATGATCGTCCACGGCGCCTACCGCACGATCGATTGCTCCGCCTTCGGGTTTGAGCGGATCGCCCAAAACAGGCCCTTCCGGGAACTCAACATCATCTGATCGCAGCGGCCGCGAGGGAATCGCCACCCGCCTTTGATTCGCCCGGCATTTTGTGTAAAGCAGGAGCCGTTTCCGGGAACCGAAGAGACCGCCCATGGACAAATTCACCAGACTCACCGCCGTCGCCGCGCCTTTGCCGATCGTCAATATCGACACAGACATGATCATCCCGAAGGATTATCTGAAAACGATCAAGCGTACCGGGCTCGGCAAGGGGCTCTTCGCCGAAAAGCGCTACAATGACGACGGTTCGGAGAATCCCGATTTCGTCCTCAACAAGCCGGCCTATCGCAAGGCGCAGATCCTTGTCGCCGGCGACAATTTCGGCTGTGGCTCTTCGCGCGAGCACGCGCCCTGGGCGCTGCTCGATTTCTGCATACGCTGCGTCATTTCGACCAGCTTCGCCGACATCTTCTACAACAATTGCTTCAAGAACGGCATATTGCCGGTCGTCGTCAGCCCGGAGGATCTGGAGAAGCTGATGGACGACGCCTCGCGCGGCGCCAACGCCACGCTGACGGTCGATCTCGAGGCGCAGGAAATCCGCGGGCCGGATGGCGGCGTCATCAAGTTCGACATCGATCAATTCCGCCGCCATTGCCTGCTGAACGGTCTCGACGATATCGGCCTGACGCTCGAGAAGACGCCAGCCATCGATCGTTTCGAAAACAGCTACGCCCAAAGCCATCCATGGGCGTAGCGATGGCCTCGCGCCATCTGATCTCGACCGGCTCGCCTTTTGAAAAGGCGGCAGGCTATTCGCGCGCGGTCGTGGAAGGCGATTGGTGCTTCGTTTCGGGCACGACGGGCTATGACTATGCCGCCATGGTTATGCCGGAAACGGTGGAGGAGCAGGCAAGGAACGCGCTTGCGACAATCGGCAAGGCGCTCGAAGAGGCGGGCTTTTCCATGCGCGACGTGGTGCGCGCGCGTTATCACGTGACCGACGCCGCCTTCGCCGATCCGGTTTTCGCCGTCGTCGGCGCGGTCTTCCGCGACGTAAGACCGGCGGCGACGATGACCGTCTGCCAGCTCATCCGCCCGGAGATGAAGGTGGAGATCGAGGTCACGGCGCTCAGACGCCATCCGTAGGTCGACAGCGCAATCTCAGGCAAGATGCAGGCCGAGATGTTCCGCCATCGGCAGAAAATCGCGATCCGCCTGCAGAAGCGCATGGCCGTACTCAATACAGAAAGTGGCAATGATGAGGTCTGCCGAGTTCCGTATCGTCTGACCGAGAGAGCGCAGACGGCGATAGTGCGCAGCCGCCTTCGACGCCAGCTGCATGTCAAGCATCGCGGCGATTTCGAATTCGCGAAGACGGATTTCGAGCCGGCGCGCCTGCACATCGTCGCGAGCGCCGCGCAGCACCTCCAGCATGATGATGTCGCCGATGAGGATGTCACCGGGGTCCAGAATTGCCAGCTTATCCGTCTGAGGTGTGGTGATATCCTTGAACCAGTCGATCAGGACCGAACTGTCAACGACGATCATCGATCACCCGTCAAGCCCCAGTCGACGTCCGGCGTCCAGTCATTCCGCATCTCATACAGATCCCCCTCCCAGCCTATTCCACGCAAGTCATTCAGCGCCTGAGTCTGGTCGGCGCGTTTCACGATGAGGCGCAATGCCGCCTCGACGGCGCCCTTCTTCGTCTTCTGGCCGGTTGCCTTCATCGCTTCCTTAAGAAGCTTATCGTCAATGTCGATATTGGTGCGCATGGGTTTGGCCGAATGTGTATAGTTCAGCTTCAATATACACAATCGCCTATCCTGACTCAAGGATTGGCGTGCCCTTTCGGCTTGCGTGGGCCGCTGTCAGCGTCTAGCAAGACCCCGGTTCAAATTTCTCGAGGATTTTTCCCATGGCAGCGCGCAAACTCTTCCTGCTTCCCGGCGACGGCATCGGCCCGGAGGCCATGGCGGAAGTCAAGAAGTTCATCGTCGCCATGAATACCGAGCTTGGC
>JBQCEL010000156.1:0-4914 GCA_051960255.1 Rhizobiaceae bacterium | reverse complement strand
CGCGGCGTCTGGAGATTGAGGCCGATCGTCTTTTTGCGGTTGAGGTTCTTCACGATGCGCCGCGCGATCGCCAGCGCGTGCGCGTCGTCCAGGGCGTAATGGTCGGCGACGCCGGAAATGCGGGTGTGGACATCCGCCCCGCCAAGTTCCTCGGCGCTGACGTCCTCGCCGGTGGCCGCTTTCACCAGCGGCGGTCCGCCGAGGAAGATCGTCGCCTGGTTGCGGACCATTATCGTCTCGTCCGACATCGCCGGCACATAGGCGCCGCCCGCCGTACAACTGCCCATGACACAGGCGATCTGCGGTATGCCGGCCGCCGACATGTTCGCCTGATTGTAGAAGATGCGGCCGAAATGCTCCCGGTCGGGAAAGACCTCGTCCTGGTTCGGCAAATTGGCGCCGCCGGAATCGACGAGATAAAGGCAGGGAAGGTTGTTCTCCCGCGCGATCTCCTGCGCCCGGAGATGCTTCTTCACCGTCATCGGATAATAGGTGCCGCCCTTCACCGTCGCATCGTTGACGACGACCATGACCTCGCGCCCCTCGACGCGGCCGATGCCGGCGATCATACCAGCGGAGGGAATATCCTCGCCATACATGCCATAGGCGGCGAATTGGCCGATTTCGAGAAAGGGCGCGCCGGTGTCGAGCAATTGCGCCAGCCGCTCACGCGGCAGGAGCTTGCCGCGCGACAAATGGCGCTTGCGGGCTTCCTCCGAGCCGCCGCGCTCGATGGTAGCGGCCTTTTCGGCGATATCGGCGACGAGTTCCTCCATCCGGTTGGCGTTCGCCCTGAAGGCGTCGGAGGAGGGCGAGATCTGCGACTGGATGACGGGCATGAAACCTCGCTAGCGGATGAGTTCGACAGGGCAGGGCAGGTCGAGTTCGGCCCAGATACGATCTGCAGTGAGCGCCGGGAGGCCTTCGCGCACTGCGAGCGCGAGGCATGCTCGATCAGCCAACGATAAACCTCGTTCGCGCGTAGCGGGACGCAGAGCAACAGCCACCGCTGCAAGATCGGCATCCAATTCGACCAGTGGTATGTCGAGCAAGTCAAGAGCTTCCCAGGCTCGGTCGTAAGGTAGACCTTTGTCCATGAGCTTGGTGCCAACCTCAATCGCATTCACCAAGCTCATTACTGATCCAAGCAGACGATCACGAACGGCGGCCGCCCCAGGTTCGTCGTTGATGATCGCCAGCACTGCCGAGGCATCGAGAACCCCGCTCACTGCTCGGTTTCCCGGCGTGCTTCTTCCCGACGTTCGGCGATTAGTTCATCAACTAGGCTCACGCCCTCCGGGACGTATTGCCGAACAAGGGCTTGCGCTTTGCGGATGGCTGCATCCTGTGAAAACAAATGCAGCTCGCCGTCTATGACACGAGCGAAAAGCGTATCGCCTTCGGAAACCCCCATTGACGCCCGCATATCTGCGGGAACAACGATCCGACCACCCGCCCCTATTTGAATCCGGGCTTTCAATATATCGCAAGCGCCAGGTGCTTTTCGACTTACAGCAGATTGGGACGCCTTTTCAGCTTTGGGTGTCGAAGTGGCGTGTCGGCGCGCAGGACGTGGACCGGTCAGAACGTTGCGGACGTGCTGATATCTCTTGTCAAGGAACCGAGCGATATCGGCACGTTCAAAACCAGCTTCGTCCAGGGCACGAATCTTGTCCGAGACGGTCGTGAGATTCTTCACAACTTCTCGCATGCGATGGGTTTCCAGTGTGGCCATATCCGATCTCCGCGCTAGATATTTTAGTATATGGCTTTTAAATGTAACTATGTCAATTGTGTAGTTTGTTTGTCACATCACGCGCATCAACAATGCCAATCAACTCTCCCCCATGATCTCCCTCCCGATCAGCCAGCGTCTTATTTCGCTCGTTCCCGCGCCGATCTCGTAGAGCTTGGCGTCGCGCAGCAAGCGCCCCGTCGGGTAGTCATTGATATAGCCGTTGCCGCCGAGCATCTGGATGGCGTCGAGCGCGGTTTGGGTGGCGCGCTCGGCCGAATAGAGGATGCAGCCGGCGGAATCCTTGCGTGTCGTTTCACCCCGGTCGCAGGCCGACGCCACGGAATAGACATAGGCGCGGCAGGCATTGAGCTGTGTATACATATCGGCAAGCTTGCCCTGGATGAGCTGGAAATCGCCGATCGCCTGGCCGAACTGGCGCCGCTCGCGCACATAGGGCACCGCCACGTCGAGACAGGCGGCCATGATGCCGAGCGGTCCGCCCGAGAGAACGACGCGCTCATAGTCGAGGCCAGACATCAGCACTTCCACGCCCTTGTTTTCCTCCCCGAGCACGTTATCGAACGGCACCTCGACATCCTCGAAGACGAGTTCGCCGGTGTTGGAGCCACGCATGCCGAGCTTGTCGAGCTTCTGGGCGACGGAAAACCCCTTCATCTCGCGCTCGATCAGGAACGCGGTGATGCCGCGAGAGCCCATGGTCGGCTCGGTCTTGGCATAGACGACCAGCGTCGCGGCATCCGGCCCGTTTGTGATCCACATTTTCGTCCCATTGAGCACATAACGGTCGTTCTTCTTGTCGGCGCGGAGTTTCATCGAGACGACGTCCGAGCCGGAGCCGGGTTCCGACATTGCGAGCGCTCCGACGGCCTCGCCCGAACAGAGCGGCGGCAGATATTTCGTCTTCTGTTCCGGCGTGCCCCAGCGGTTGATCTGGTTGACGCAGAGATTGGAATGCGCGCCGTAGGAGAGGCCGACCGATGCGGAAGCGCGCGAGATTTCCTCCATCGCGATCACATGCGCCAGATAGCTCATGCCGGAGCCGCCATAATCGGGATCGGCCGTCATGCCGAGCGCGCCGATTTCGCCGAGCTTCCGCCACAGCCCAGCCGGAAAGTCGTTGTTGCGGTCGATTGCGGCGGCCTGCGGCGCGATTTCGGCCTGCGCGAAACGGCGTACCATGTCCCGCAGCGCCTCGATTTCCTCGCTGAGGCCGAAATTCATCGAATGCGTGTACATCGCTCATCTCCCAAGCCCGTTGGTCAACGCGGCTCACTTACGTGTTGACCAGCACTGTTTCGCTCCGCCCCTCATTCGCGGTGCAGGCGCCCACGAGACGCCTCGTCATGGAAAGATAGGTCTTTGTGACGCCTTCGACAGACAGCCTATCGCCGGGACGGAACCAGACGATGACGCCGGTGATCATCTGGATGAGCGCCATGGCGGTCAGGCCGATATCATCAATCCGGAAGCTGCCGGCATCCGCGCCCTGGCGCAGGATCTGGCGCAGATTCTTCTCATATTTGCCTCTGAGCTTGAGGATCGCGCTCAGCCGCTCTTTCGAAAGGCTGCGCAGTTCCATGTTGGAGACATGCGTCGAGGCGCGGCGCGCGATATGAAAACGGATATGGTTCTCGACGAAGGCCGCAAGCCGGTGTTCGGGATCGGCGGAGGCCGGCTGCTCCGCTTCCCACGCCGCGATCAACTCCTCCATATGCTCGCGCATCAGCGTGAAGAGCAAATCTTCCTTGGTCGGGAAATAGCGATAGAGCGCGGCCGCCTGCACGCCAACCTCGCCGGCAAGCTGGCGCATGGTCACGGCTTCATAACCATGACGCGCGATCAGCGTCAGCGCCGTTTCCCTGAGCAGGGCTTCCGTCCTGCCGCCGTTGGAGCCGCTTGTCCGCGCCATCTCGCCTCCTCCAGGAGAGAGTAATAAAACGATCGTTCATTTAATTCAAGAAGTCGGAATTGAAAGCCGCGCAGCCGCGAAGCGGCTTTCCAGACGGTGCGCCATTCTTCGGTCGCATATCAGGTGGTAGAACTTGCCGGGAAAGTGGAGAGATAAAGGTTCGGATCCCGCCGATAGACGCGGTGAGCGGAAACTCTCGCAGGAGGCCAAATTGGCTGAAACGGGTCGAAAGGCCGAACGCGTGCGTATAGAGGGACGCGTCCAGGGCGTGAGTTTTCGCGCCTGGACGCGGGCCGAGGCGGACAGGCTCGGCATCGCGGGTTGGGTTCGTAACGAGAAGGACGGTTCGGTGGCCGCTTTTCTCGAGGGGTCGGACGAGGCGGTTTCGGCGATGCTCGAGGCCCTGTGGTCGGGGCCGCCCGGAGCGGTCGTGGGAAATGTCGTCTCCGAAGCGGCCGAACCTATCGAACAGCCCGCCGGATTCAGGATCGTGAGGTGATCGAGCTTCGCAGGAAAATCATTGCTTGGGAGGCTCCGCCGTCTGACCGGAGAAAAATTGGTCGGCGGTGTCCGACGCCTGTAGCCGCCTTATTCCCGCCGCGTTGCCGATCTGCCCGGTCAGATCTTCCGCCTGGCTCTTGAGATTGCGCCGCGTGTTGGGGTCGACGATCGAGATCGGCACGCTCGCCGCGAGACCGACGCCCGTGCCGACAGCCTTCGCGGTGCCCGCCGCCAGGATAGTGATTTCGTCGCCAAGCCCGATCTCCGATTGGGTCAGCGTCTGACCCGCGACGAGCCGGGTGCCGATGGCGCGAACGACCTCTGGGCTCTCGGCAAATTTCGCGTGGTTGGTGCTGTCGTTGGTCCTGAGCTTCGTCAGATCGATGACGGTGATGCCGCTTTTCTCGATGGCGCTCTTGTAGGGCTCCTGTTCGGGGTTGATCTGCCCGAGGCGGTTGACGTTTCCGGCAATGAACCTCGACACCGCGAGCGCGCGGTCGTCCTGCGAGACGAAGATCGTGAATTTCGGCCTGCTTTTGCCAAGATCGCGCCATTGGCGCGCGAAGACGTCCACATCGATATCAGGCGAGGCAAAAATGACGTTCCTGATCTTGGGCGCGACGCGGCCGTCGCGGATCGCCATCTGCCGAAGCGATTCCATGGCGAGCCATGTTCCCATCGAATGGGCAAGGATGCTGACTTCATGGACGCGGGGATCCTGCGCCAGTCCTTTCAGCAGGTTTTC
>JBQCEL010000155.1:0-7767 GCA_051960255.1 Rhizobiaceae bacterium | reverse complement strand
CGAAACAGGCGTCGACCGCCGCAAGCGCCTCGTCCAGCGCCATGGCGACCGTCACGCCCTTTCCCGCGGCAAGCCCGTCGGCCTTTATGACAATGGGCGCGCCCGTCGTGTGGATATAAGCCTTGGCCCTCGAGGCGTCGTCGAAACGCCGATAGGCCGCGGTCGGGATGCCGTAGCGGGCGCAAAGGTCCTTGGTGAAGCCTTTCGAGCCTTCCAGTTGCGCGGCGGCGGCGCTTGGCCCGAACACGGCGATTCCGGCGGCGGAGAGATGGTCGGCGAGGCCGGCGACAAGCGGCGCTTCGGGGCCGATAACGACGAGATCGATCGCCTTTTCTCGGCAAAAGGAGATAACGGCGTCGTGATCGGCAACATTGAGCGCAACGCACTCGGCCTCTTCCGCGATGCCGGGATTGCCCAGGGCGGCATAGAGCCGCGTCAGCATCGGCGACGCCGCCATCTTCCAGGCCAGCGCATGTTCGCGGCCACCGGAACCGATCAGAAGCACGTTCATGAAGACCTCGCCGGATTGGAGGCTCCCGCCTATGGTCTCACTCCGGCCGGGTCAAGAGGCATGGTCAAGGATTGACTTGACGGTTTCATTCGGCGCTGCCACTCCCTTTTCCATGGAAGACATCCAATCCACTGCCGCCCAGGGCCGGGTCGCGGACGCGCCGTCCGGCCACTGGGTCTATAAGACCTTGCCGCGTAGGCTGTGGCCCTATGCGCAGCTGGCGCGATGGGACCGGCCGATCGGCTGGTGGCTGCTCTTGTGGCCGTGCTGGTGGTCGGCGGCGCTCGCGGCGAGCGCCAACGCGGAGCCGGGCTCGTCGCTGGCGTCGGTCCTGCCATCGCCATGGCACATCCTGCTGTTCCTGATCGGGGCAATCGCCATGCGGGGCGCCGGCTGCACCTATAATGACATCGTCGACGAGGGTATCGATTCGGAAGTGGAGCGGACGCGGTCGAGGCCGCTTCCCTCGCGCCAGGTCAGCCGCAAGCAGGCCTGGGCCTTCCTCATTATTCAGGCGCTGGTCGGGCTGGCGGTGCTTCTCCAGTTCAACCGCTTCGCCGTCATCACCGGCATCGTGTCGCTTCTGGTCGTCGCCGCCTATCCTTTCATGAAGAGAATCACGGACTGGCCGCAATTCGTTCTGGGACTTGCCTTTTCCTGGGGGGCGCTGATGGGATGGGCGGCGCATTACGGCCGCATCGACCCGCCGGCGCTCCTGCTTTACGCCGGCTCGATCCTGTGGGTGATCGGCTACGACACGATTTACGCCCACCAGGACAAGGAAGACGACGCCATTGTCGGCGTGCGCTCGACGGCGAGGCTTTTCGGCGAAGACACGAAGCAATGGCTGACGGGGCTTTATGGCGGCGCGCTGGTGCTTTTCGCGCTCGCCTTCTCGATGGCGCATGTGCCCTTGCCGGCCCTCGCCGGCCTCGTTGCCGCGGCCGTCCATATGATGCGGCAGATCCGGGTGCTCGATATAAACGACCCTGATCAATGCCTCAGACTGTTCAAGTCGAACAGCGTCGTCGGCTGGCTGATCTTCCTCGGCTTGCTCGGCGGCGGCCTGTGGGCCGCCCTCAAGCCGATCGTGTGACGGCTCGCGCTATCTGCGGGCGATGATCTCCTCGCCGGCGATAACCAGCCGCAAGCCAAGGTCGCCGCAGCGGCGGCGCGCGAGGAAGCGCGGGCGGCGCGTATGGGTCGGACGTCCCTTGCGACGCTTCTGCGGCGGAGCCTTGCGGACAGCCCCGAGAGCATCCTCCAGGGGACGCGCGACGCCGTCGGCTTCGACCAGAAGCATCGGAAGGCCGTAGGCTTCCGCCCAGCCATGCCAATCGGCGGCGATGTCGTCCAAATTCTCGGCCACGAGAAGGGGCACGGCCAGCATCGGATCTCGGTGCATCAGTTCCAGCGTCACCGTCACCTGCCCCTCGCCGTCCTCAATGGCGCGCGCGGCGACGCCGAGGAAAGCGTTGGCGGGGAGGACGACCGTTGCAGGCAGGCCGCTCATTTCCAGCACGCGCTTGACGGTCGCGCCCCGGCGATCGAGGGTGAACGTCACGTCGCCAAAGGCGTCGCGGGTGGCGTAGCTTGCGGCCTGCGGCAGCCGAAAGGGATCGAGCCGCATAGCGCTGCCCGCCCAGACCGGCTTCAATCCGGTGTTCATCTGTCTCAGCCTTCCTGTTTATCCCGAGAGCCTTTTGCGGTTCCCGTGGACCGGTTTTTCCGGTCGTCTTATGAGCGTGAGACTAGGGCAGGCTCCTTACCGCCCCGCTTAAAAAACTCGGTAAAAATTTCACTGACCGCTCTGATGGTTATCGCTTTGCAACCAAAGAGCCGACTGGCGCATTTCTGGTTTCGTGAAAACGCGCATTCATCGCGCGACATTTTGAGCAGCAACTTCTCCATTGCCGGCGCGTTGACTGCGACCTGCAGCGCAATAGATGGCAGCCATGTCCAACAAGCTTTTCTCCCAAACCGCGAACAAGGTGGCCTTTGCGGCGGGTCACGCGGCGACGTTCATCGGCTGCGTCGCTGTCGTCATCGTCTGGGCGGCGAGCGGACCCTTCTTCGGCTTCACCGATACCTGGCAGCTGATTATCAACACCGGCACGACGATCGTGACCTTCCTCATGGTGTTCCTGATCCAGAACACGCAGAACCGGGATGGCGCGGCCATTCAGGCGAAGCTCGACGAGCTGATCCGCGCGAGCCTCGCCGAGAATGCCTTCATCGGAATCGAGCACCTGACGGAAGAAGAGGTCAACGAATTCCGCGTGAAATGCGAGAACGCCGCCAAGAAGCATAAGGCGCGGGGCGGCCTCTATAGCGACCAGGAAGAGCAGGCGGAGGAGGAAATGGTCGAGATGGAGGAAATCGCCGACGCGGCGGCAAAGGCGAAACAAAAGACGGCAGCGGGAAAGAAAACCACGGCCCGCAAGAGGCCATCCGAAAAGCTCAAATGACCTTGCCGGGATTCATGATGCCAAGCGGATCGAAGACGCTCTTCACCCGCCGCATCAGATCGATGCCGACGGGCGGCGCCGTCTCCAGGAGCTCGTCGCGCTTCAGCTGGCCGATGCCATGCTCGGCCGAGATCGAGCCGGAAAGCGAGCGCACGACCGCGTGAACGGCCGCGTTCATGTCGTGATAGCGCGCCATAAAGGCTTCGCGTGAGGCTCCGACAGGCTGCGATACGTTGAAGTGGAGATTGCCGTCGCCCATATGGCCGAAGCAAACGACGCGAGCGCCTGCAATCGTCTTTTCCACCGCCGCTATGGCCCGCTCGATGAATTCGGGAATGGACGCGACCGGCACCGAAATGTCGTGTTTGATCGAGCCGCCCTCCGGCTTCTGCGCGTCCGACATGTCCTCGCGCAGACCCCAGAAAGCCTTTGCCTGAGCCAGGCTTTCCGCGATCGCGGCGTCTCCGATAACGCCTCCTTCGAGCGCCTCGCCCAGAATATCCTCGATCAGGATGCGCGCATCCTCCGCCGAGCGGCCGGAGGAAATCTCCATCAGCACATACCAGGGATAGGAGCTGGCAAGCGGCGCCACCGAACCGGGAATGTGCTTCAGCACGAATTCGAGCGTAATCGCGCGCACCAGTTCGAAGGCGGTCAGCCCAGTGCCCGCCTTGTCGAGCGCGCGCCCGAAGAGCTTGAGCGCGGCGGCGGGGGATTCCAGGCCGATCCACGCCACCTCCTTGCCTTTCGGCTTGGGAACGAGCTTCAGTACGGCGGCGGTGATGACGCCAAGCGTGCCCTCCGCGCCGACGAAGAGGTTCTTCAGGTCGTAGCCCGTATTGTCCTTCTTCAGCTTACGCAAATCGTCGAACACGTCTCCGTTCGGCATGACGACTTCGACGCCGAGGCAGAGTTCGCGCGCATTGCCATAGGCGAGCACATCGGTGCCGCCGGCATTGGAGGAAAGATTGCCGCCGATCCGGCAACTTCCCTTCGAGGCGAGCGAAAGCGGAAAAAGCAAATCCACTTCCTCGGCGGCCTCGTGCAGATTTTGCAGAATGACGCCGGCCTCGGCGGTGATGGTATTGGAGAGGACATCGACTTCCCTGATCTTGTCGAGCCTGACCATCGAAAGCACGACCTCTCTTCCCGATTGGTCGGGGATCTGGCCGCCGACAAGCCCGGTATTGCCGCTTTGCGGCACGATCGGCGTGCGCGTTTCGGCCGCGAGCCGCATGATACGCGAGACTTCCTCGACGCTCCCCGGCTTCAGCACGAGCGATGTCCTACCGGTGAAAAAGCCGCGCCGCTCCTGGACGAAGGGGGCGATATCGTCCGGTGAGGTCAGGGCATGCCGCTCCCCGACGATCTCCGCGAAACGAGTGAGGATCTGAGGGGAAAGTGGCTGATCGGACATGGAATGAAACTAGCTCCTGGATCGAGGCATGTCACGGGATGGCATGTCACGGGGGGCGGCCGCTCTTTTCAAGCGGTCGTTGATCGCCTCGCCAAGGCCGGAGCGCGGGATGGGCTCGACGGCCATTACGGTCGCGCCGGAAGCATCGAGACGGTGCATATAGGTGAAGAGATTGGCCGCCGCCTCGCGCAGATCGCCGGAGGGCGAGAGGTTGAGGAAAGCCGCCGCTCTCTCGGCGCCTTCTATTCGCTTCGAACCGAAGGCGAGGAGCGTCTCTCCGGGGCGGACATCTTCCGCATCGAGACGGACGGCCGCCTTCGGCGCATAATGCGAAAGCAGCATGCCCGGCGCTTCGACGCCCGCCTTACCGCCGCGTTCGAGCCTGACGCCAGCAATGGCCTCGATCGCCTCCGCCGGCGTACCGCCGGGGCGCAACAGCCTTATGCCGGCGCCATCCACCTTGACGATGGTGGATTCGATACCGACCGGCGTCGGTCCGCCATCGACGATCAGGCCGATCTTGCTGCCGAGGTCGCGCTCCACGGCCTCCGCCGTCGTGCCGCTGATGCGGCCGGACGAATTGGCGCTCGGCGCGGCAAGCGGCCGGCCGATCTCGGCGATGAGGCCCGAGGCAAAGCCGACCGGCATACGCAGTGCAATCGTATCGAGGCCCGTCGTCACCAGCGGATGGATCCGCGATTCCTTCCGAAGCGGCAGGACGAGGGTCAGAGGTCCCGGCCAGAAGATTTCGGCGAGCTTACGCGACAGCGGGTCGAAGAGCGCGATGCGCTCCGCCATGCCAAGGTCCGAGACATGCGAGATCAGCGGATTGAAGCGCGGCCGCCCCTTCGTCTCGAAGATGCGCGCGACAGCCTCGCCATTGGTCGCGTCGGCGGCGAGGCCATAAACGGTCTCGGTGGGGATCGCGATCGCTTCGCCGGCGAGAAGACGCCTTGCCGCCTCGGCCATAGCCGATCCGATCGGGAGGATTTCCGCCAACTTCGTTATCCTTCTTTAACGATGCCGCCCGGTATAGCCCTCCTGAAGCCGCCTGCAAGGCTCGGTTTCATTCTTTCGTTAAAGACATTGTGCCTATCGAAATCCGCCGTCCGCGCATCGGCGGGCTGTTGGGCAGGAATGGGTGGAACAATGAACAGGGTCGCCATTTTCTTTTGCACCGGCGTTTCGGCCGCTGGGCTCGTCCTGGCGCTATCGGGCCTCTCGGTCGCGGCTGATATGGACAAGACCGTCGCGCCGATTTCCACCAGCACGCCCGACATCGTGGCGGTCGAACCGTTGGATTCGCAAGCGGGTGAATCGGCGGCGTCCTTGCAGGGGGCGCCGGTGACGTTCAAGAATGTGAGCCCGTCCATCATCGCCGAGATCGGGCCGGAGCCGGCACAAAAGCCTGACGAGAGCAGAAAAAACAGAGGCTTCAATCCGGAATTGCTCGTCATCCGGGCCGGCATGATCGGCGGCGCCGCACCGGTCCACACCACCACGATCGACGCCTCGTCCGAGAAGCCGGCGGAGCAGCAGCCCAAGATTGCCGATGACGGGCACCAGCTTTCGCCCGAGAGCGACAGCGCGCCCGAAGCCGCGGATCAGAAGAAGCCGACCGTCGCGCCGGAATAACTATCCCGCCGCGTATTTACCCCGCTATTTTCGAAAAGTCCGCGACCTGGCCGGTCGCGGCGCGGATGCGGTCGAGAAGCGCCAGGCGATTGGCGCGAATGGAATCATTCTCGTCGTTTACGAGAACTTTCTCGAAGAATGAGTCAACCGGTTCACGCAGTGCGGAAAGCGCCCGCATAGCGGCGGCAAAGTCCTGTCGCGCGATTGCTTCGCCCGCTTGCTTCTCGGCCGCATTGACCGCGGCGTAGAGGGTCTTTTCGGCAGCCTCTCTGAAAAGCCCGGAATCGACCGTCGCGGCGATGCGCGTGCCCTTCTTCTCCTCGGCGGCAAGGATATTCGCCGCGCGCTTCGTGCCGGCGAGAAGGTTCTTGCCGTCTTCGGTGTCGAGGAAGGTGGAGAGGGCCTCGACACGGCGGACGATGAGAAGGAGGTCGTCGTTACTTGTGCTCACGGCCGAGCGCTCGCTTTGCTCGCTGGCCTCCGCTGGGGCGGCCTGACCGGCCGGCGTCCGGTCGGACGCTCCAGATGGCGGCTTGGGAGATTGGCCGATCTCCCCCCTTGTGGGGGAGATGCCCGGCAGGGCAGAGGGGGGCAACGTAGAGCGCCCTTCTTCAACGATTTGCGGAGATTCCTGCGGGACAGCGCCCCCCTCTGTCGGCTTCGCCGACATCTCCCCCACAAGGGGGGAGATTGGAGCCCCGCTCGCCAGCACCGCGTCGATCAGATCGTGCCGGGCTCCCTGATCGCGGAGATAAACCTTCAGGCGATCATGGAAGAAGGAGAGGAGGTCGGAGGCCACCTTGTTAAATTCAGGCCTGAGAAGGCTTTCGCTTGCCGCAAACTCACGCACTTCCCGTTCGGGATCGAGTTCGTCTCTACTTTCATTGGCAAGTTCAGGTATCAGACTGATCAGATACCACTCCAGGATGCGATACCAAGTTGGGAATCGCACGTTCCCGCTTTCTGGGCGCACTTCAACGGTTAGACCACCGAATAGCCCTTTCCAAATTGTGAAATAGCGAAGAGTAGAAGGAGACGAGAAGCTCGTTAGAAACTCTTCGTATCCTTCCCCGGTCATATCGCCACGATAAGCAGCATCAGATATTTCGTCGAATACTGTCCGGGAGGGGACCACATGTAGTTGAAGCACAAGGTGGAGAATTTGGCGGAGACTTAGTCGAACCCCATTTTCGACCAATATCCTAATCACTCCCAGCGCTGCCCGTCTCAGTGCGTAGGGGTCCTTGCTCCCCGTCGGCTTCTCGTCGATGGCCCAGAAGCCGACGAGCGTGTCGAACTTGTCGGCGAGCGCCACCGCAATCGAAACCGGATCGGTCGGCACGCGGTCGGAGGGGCCCTGCGGCTTGTAATGCTCCTCGATCGCGGCGGCGACGGCGGGATGCTCGCCCTGGAGGGCGGCGTATTTTCGCCCCATCAGGCCCTGGAGTTCGGGGAACTCGCCCACCACCTCGGTCTGCAGGTCGGCCTTGGCCAGCACCGCCGCGCGCTCCGCGAGGTCGGGATCGGCGCCGACGATCGGAGCGATCTCGCGCGCCAGGCGCCGGATTCGCTCCACGCGCTCACCCTGGGTTCCCAGCTTGGCGTGGAAGGTGACATTGAGATGGTCGAGCCGCGCCATGCGCTGGTCGAGCGGCTTGTCGAGGTCGAGCCCGAATTTTTCCGCCGAAGCCTTCAACTCGCCAAGGTCGGGCAGATCGTGCTGGTCGGTCTTCCAG
>JBQCEL010000154.1:0-2640 GCA_051960255.1 Rhizobiaceae bacterium | reverse complement strand
CAATTGCGCCAGGAATTGCGTCGCGAGATCCGCGCGCTGCAGCAAAGGCTTGGCATCACCATGATCTACGTCACCCATGACCAGACCGAAGCCATGAGCATGGCCGATCAGGTAATCCTCATGCGCGGCGGTCATATCGAGCAGAATGACGTTCCTTCCGCCCTTTACGAGCGGCCGGCCACGCTTTTCGCGGCGCGTTTCATCGGCGGGTCGTCGATGAATTTGCTCGATCTCGTCGAGATGCCGTCGGGCCAAGGCGTCGGGATCCAGGGCCAGGACGTCCCCCTGCTGCCAGAGATAAAAAGAGCGAGCATCGTCCTAGGCTTGAGGCCCGAGGATGTCGTTCTCGATCAGGCGAAAGGTTCTCTCCAGCTTCCGGGAGAGCGGGTCCAACCGATGGCCGGAAAGGTTCGTTCGATCGAATATCTGGGCGCCGACGCACTTGTTCTCAGCGATATTAGCAGCGGACAGATCCTTGCCCGCGTTCGGGGCGCCGATGCGCCGGCGCCCGGAGCGGAGGTCCTGATTTCCTGGCCGAAATCCGCAATGCACGTTTTCGACGGCGTCAGCGGACGACGCCTCGATGCAACGGACGGCTCCGGCCGTCGAAAGTCCGAATCGAACGTCCAGAAAAAAAGGGGAGTTTCCGTATGAACTTTTTCGCGCGCGCCCTTGTGGGGGCGGCTCTTGCCACCGCCGCCTACATCGTGCCGGCTTCGGCGACCGAGATCACATTCTATTACCCGATTGCCGTGGGCGGTCCGATCACTAAGATTTTCGACGGCTATGTCGCCGCTTTCGAGAAGCAGAACCCCGACATCACCGTGAAGCCGGTTTATACCGGCAGCTACCAGGACTCGATCGTCAAGGCGATGACGGCGGCCCGCGCCGGCAACGCGCCCGACGCGGCGGTTCTGCTTTCCACCGACATGTTCACGCTTATCGACGCCGGCATGATCGAGCCGATCGACAAGCTTGCCGCGTCGAGCGACGACAAGGACTGGCTGAAGGCCTTCTATCCGGCTTTCATGGCGAACAGCCAGGCCGACGGCCACACATGGGGCGTTCCGTTCCAGCGCTCGACGATCGTCCAATACTATAACAAGGAAGCCTTCAAGAAGGCCGGGCTCGACCCGGAGAAAGCGCCGGCGACGTGGGACGAACTCGTCGCCGACGGCAAGAAGCTGACGGTCAAGGATGGCTCCGGCAATGTCAAGCAATGGGGCGTCGAAATCCCGTCTTCCGGCTTTCCCTATTGGCTGTTCCAGGCGCTCGTGATTCAGAACGGCGCCGATCTCGCCAACCAGAACGGCACCAAGGTCAATTTCAACGGACCGAAAGTCGTCGAGGCGGCGCAGTTCCTCTATGACCTGAGCAACAAATACGACGTCATGCCGAAGGGCATCATCGATTGGGGAACGACGCCGAAGGATTTCTTCCAGGGCAAGACGGCGATCATGTGGACGACGACCGGCAATTTGACCAACGTCCGCAAGAACGCGCCCTTCGCCTTCGGCGTCGCCCCCATGCCGAAGAAGGTCCAGGGCGGCTCGCCTACCGGCGGCGGCAATATCTATATCTTCAAGAACAAGGACAAGGCCAAGGAAGACGCCGCGCTGAAACTCGCCAAATTCCTAACGAGCAAGGACATGGCTGCCGACTGGAGTATTCAGACCGGCTATGTCGCGACCCGTCCGGATTCGTGGGAAACCGACAAGATGAAGGCCTATGTCAAGGATTTTCCGCCGGCTGCCGTCGCCCGCGACCAGCTGAAGGAAGCCAAGGCCGAATTGTCGACGCATGACAACCAGCGCGTCACCAAGGCGCTCGACGACGCGCTGCAGGCAATCCTCGCCAGCAACAAGCCGGTCAAACCGGCGCTTGACAGGGCCGAGCAGGAGGCGACCCGCATCCTCCGGCAATACCAGAACTGACCGGCCGCAACTCCCGGCGCTTCCCTGGTGAAGCGCCGGCCTCTCCTATGGACGCCATGACTGTCGGATCGCGTTTTCGCTGGAATATGCATGTTCAGGGCTGGCTGATGGTGTTTCCCGCCGTCGTCCTGCTCGCGGCCTTCACCCATGTTCCCGCGGTGGCGACCTTCATCGACAGCTTCTATTCGACGCCGCACGGAACGAAGCCCTCGCACTATATCGGGGTGGCGCAGTATTCGAACATGATCGCCGACCCGATCTTCTGGCAGGCGCTGCGCAACAATCTGCTTTATGCGCTGATCACCGTGCCGGTTTCGATCGCGCTGGCGCTCATCATGGCGATCTGGGTCAATGGCAAGATCGGCGGCCGGGCCTTCCTGCGGCTCGCCTTCTTCACGCCGACCATCCTGCCGATGATCGCCGCCGCCAATATCTGGTTGTTCTTCTATACGCCCGATTACGGCCTGCTCGACCAGATCGCCCATCTTCTCGGGTTCAGAGGCGTGAACTGGCTCGGCGATACGACGACGGCGCTCCCCTCGGTCATGGCGGTGACGATATGGAAGGAGTCCGGCTTCTTCATGATCTTCTACCTCGCCGCCCTGCAGCAGGTGCCGCCCGATCTCTATGAGGCCGCGCGCATGGAGAATGCGGGGGCCTGGCAGGTCTTTGCCCGGATAACCTGGCCGCTCCTGATGCCGACGAC
>JBQCEL010000153.1:0-7518 GCA_051960255.1 Rhizobiaceae bacterium | reverse complement strand
CCGCGGCCGAGGCGATGGACAAACAGCTCGCCCTTTTCGAGATAGATGTTGTTGACGGTCGTGATCTCCAGTTCGCCACGCGGCGAGGGTTTGATCGAGGAAGCGATGTCGACAACGCGGTTGTCGTAGAAATAAAGCCCGGTGACGGCCCAGTTCGACTTTGGGTTCTCCGGCTTTTCCTCGATGGAACGGGCGGTTCCGGTCGCACGGTCGAAGGCGACGACGCCGTAGCGTTCGGGATCCTCGACGTGATAGGCAAAGACGGAAGCCCCTTTCTCGCGCGCTGCGGCCTCGCGGCAAATGGCTGAAAGGCCCTGGCCGAAATAGATGTTGTCGCCAAGGATCATGGCGACTCTATCGCCGCCGATGAAGGAGCGTCCGATGATGAAAGCTTCCGCCAGGCCGTTGGGTTGCGGCTGCTCGGCATAGGAGAAATTCACGCCGAAGGCGCTGCCGTCGCCAAGAAGCTCGCGGAACGCAGGCAAATCCCGCGGCGTAGAAATAATAAGGATATCCCGAATCAAGGCCCGCATGAGGACGCTCAGCGGGTAATAGATCATCGGCTTGTCATAGATCGGTAATATCTGCTTGGATACTGCGAGCGTCAGCGGATAGAGGCGGGTCCCACTACCACCTGCTAATATAATGCCTTTCATGGACTTTCTCGCACCTGACGCTGTTAAGGAAGACCGAGTTCGACTAGCGCAGCACCCCACGGATTTCAAGTTGTAGATGATCGTGTCAGGAGAATGACTTTCTTTCCGCCGCCTTGAATTTATGGTGCGTTCCGGCGGGTGAGGCGAAATGCCGTAGCCGAGCCGGCATTTTGAATGGAGGGTTCGCATGCGTGTTGTGATGATCGGTTCAGGCTATGTCGGCCTTGTTAGCGGGGCCTGCTTTGCCGATTTCGGCCATGATGTCATTTGCGTCGATCTCGACTCGGCAAAGATTGAAAAGTTGCGCGCCGGCGAAATCCCGATCTTCGAACCGGGGCTCGACGCGCTCGTGGCGCAGAATGTGAAAGCCGGAAGGCTGTCCTTCACGACCGATCTCGCATTCGCCATAAAGAGCGCCGATGTCGTGTTCATTGCTGTCGGTACGCCGTCGCGAAGAGGGGACGGGCATGCCGATCTCAGCTATGTCTATGCTGCGGCGCGTTCCATCGCCGCTTCCGCCAGCGGCTTTACCGTCATCGTCACCAAATCCACGGTTCCCGTCGGAACGGGGGACGAGGTCGAGCGCGTCATGCGGGAGGCCAATTCCGGAATAGACGTCGCGGTCGTTTCGAATCCCGAATTCCTCAGGGAAGGGTCTGCGATCGATGATTTCAAACGGCCGGACCGGATCGTCGTCGGAGCGGACGATGAGAGAGCGCGGGATGTCATGGCGGCCGTTTACAGGCCGCTCTACCTCAACCAGGCCCCGATCGTCTTCACTGGCCGCAGGACAGCGGAGATCATCAAATATGCCGCGAACGCCTTTCTGGCCACCAAGATCACCTTTATCAACGAAATCGCAGATCTTTGCGAAAAGGCCGGAGCGGATGTGCAGGACGTCGCGCGCGGCATCGGCCTCGACAAGCGCATCGGCCCGAAATTTCTCAATGCCGGGCCAGGCTATGGAGGCTCCTGCTTTCCGAAGGACATGCTGGCGCTGGCGAAGATCGGCCAGGATCACGAGACGCCGATGCGGCTGGTGGAGACGACCATTTCGATCAACGAGCAGCGCAAGCGTGCGATGGGCCGCAAGGTGATCGCGGCCTGCGGCGGTTCGGTGCGCGGCAAGACGATCGCCGTGCTGGGCCTGACGTTCAAGCCCAACACCGACGACATGCGCGAGGCGCCTTCGATCGCCATCGTTCAGACCTTGATCGATGCCGGGGCGAAGGTCGTCGCCTATGATCCGCACGGCATGGATCTGGCGCGCATGGCGTTGCCACCGGTTGAATATGCAAACGGCGCCTATGAGGCGGCGGAGGGAGCGGATTGCCTCGCGATCGTGACGGAATGGAACGAATTCCGTTCGCTCGACCTGGCGCGCCTCCATCGCATCATGGCCGCGCCTGTGATGGTCGATCTGCGTAACGTCTACAAGCGCGCCGAGGTGGAAGCTCAAGGCTTCGCCTATGCAAGCATCGGCCGCGTCTGACGCGAAGGCGGCGCGGCGCCCAAAAAAAATCGGCCCGGTTATCTGATAACCGGGCCGGATCGATCGGGATCGGCGCTGACGTATGGTCAGTTGAGCTTCGACTTAACCGCCGCAAGCGAGGAATCAAAAAGGCTCGAGGAGAGCCTGGCGTCCGACTTGCCCGATATCGCAAGCCGCGCCGCCTCGACCGCCATATCGACGGCGCGGGCACGGACCTCGTTCACCGCATCGCGCTCGGCCTGGGCAATCTTCTGTTCCGCGGCAGCCGTACGGCGCGTGACGTAATCCTCGGTCTTTTCCTTAGCGTCGGCCAGAAGAAGGTCTGCTTCATGCTTCGCCGCTGCGACGATCTGTCCGGCCTCGGCTTCCGCTTCCCTACGCTTCTTCTGGTATTCGGCGAGGATCGACTGCGCTTCGTCGCGCAGCTTCTTCGCCTCGTCGAGCTCGGCGCTGATCTTGGCGGCGCGCTCGTCGAGCGATTTCGCCAGTGCGGCAGGCGCTTTCACATAGATGGCGATGACAAAGAAGACGAGCAGCCCGATCAGAGCAAACAGTGTAGCCCAGGAAGTAGCGTCCATTATCCGCTCCTATTCGCGCACTCTGTTGATGGCCGCGGCAATTTCAGCCTTCGAAGGCTGGCCGCCGGTCAGCTTCTCGACGATCAGCGAAGCGGTCTGTTCCGCCACCGTGTCGACGTCCTTCATCGCCGAAGCCCTGATATTGGCGATACGCGCTTCCGCCTCGGCAAGCTTGCCTTCCAGGCTCGCCTCGATCTTGCGCCTCTCTTCTTCGGCCGCGGCCTTCGCCTCGTCGCGCGCCCTCTGCCCGATCTCTCCGGCACGCGAGCGCGCGTCGGCAAGCTCCTGCTCATAGGCGGCGATCGCAGCGTCGGCTTCTTCCTTCATCCGCGCCGCGTTCTGAAGATCGGAGGAGATCTTTTCCCGGCGCGTTTCCAGAATGCCGCCGATTTGCGGCACGAGCGTCCGCTTCACGAAAATGTAGAAGGCGATGAACGTGATCGCCAGCCACAGGATCTGCGAAGGAAAATATTGCGAATCGAAGGGCGGAAAAACGTTGGCTCCATGGCCCGCTTCGGTAGCCGGCGCCGTTTCCATATGCGCTGCCGCACCCGCCGGCGCGGGCGCCGCATTCTGGGCGAAAGCTTGGGTCACGAACATCATTTTTTCCTAATAGGCAAAGCCGGCCGCGCGGCGCGCGGCCGGAAAATGCGATCCGGCTTTCTCAGAACGTGAAGAGAAGCAGAAGCGCGATCAGCAGCGCGAAGATGCCGAGCGCTTCCGTCACCGCGAAGCCGAAGATCAGGCGGCCGAACTGGCCGTCGGCTGCCGAGGGATTGCGCAGGGCGCCCTGCAAATACTGGCCGAACAAATTGCCGACGCCGATGCCGGCGGCCCCGGTTCCGATCGCGGCGATGCCGGCGCCAATCAACTTTGCTGCTTCCGCGTCCATTTTTCTGCTCCTTGTCGATCTGACGAAACGTTGCGGATGGGTTTTGGCGGAATTTCCGCCGGTGAAATCGGGGGCCGCTCTCAGTGCCCCGGATGAATGGCGTCGTTGATGTAGATGCAGGCCAGCATGGCGAAGACATAAGCCTGAAGCGCAGCGATCAGAATTTCCAGTGCGGTCAATCCGATCACCATGATCATTGGGAGAATCGCCCCGGCGACGCCAAGCGCGCCGAGCGTTCCCAGCGAAAAGACGAAACCAGCGAAGACCTTGATCGTGATATGGCCGGCGAGCATGTTGGCGAAAAGACGAACCGAATGGCTGACCGGCCGCGTCAAGAAGGAAATGATCTCGATCGCGACGACCAGCGGCAGGACGACGATCGGTATGCCGGACGGCACGAACAGCTTGAAGAAATGCAGCCCGTGGCGCATGAGCCCCGCGATCAGCACCATGAAGAAAACGACAAGCGCGAGCGCGACGGTGACGACGATCTGGCTCGTAACCGTCGGAAAATACGGAAACATGCCAATCAAATTGGCGACGACCAGAAACATGAAGAGCGTGAAGATGAAGGGGAAAAACCGCATCCCTTCGGTACCGGCCGAATCCTTCAGCATGGAGGCGGAGAATTCGTAGAACATCTCGGCAATGGACTGCGCCCTTCCCGGTATCACACTGCGCGAGGCGCAGGCCACATAAAGCCCGCCGCCGGCGATCAGGACAACGATGACCATGAAAAGCGCGTAGTTGGTGAACGAGAAATCGTAGCCGCCGATATGAATCGGCACCAGCGTATTGATGTGGAACTGGTGGATCGGGTCAACCTTGTCGGCAGCCAATTTCAAACCCCGTTGTCAACGGCCGCTAGCGGCCTTCACTTCCTTGGGCGGCGCTATTGTCCGCCTCTCTTCGTGTCGTCCCGCCTTCCGGGCACCTTGCGCTCCGTCATCATTCCCGACGAACGCAGGATGTTGAGCACGCCGGCACAGAAGCCCAGGAGGAGAAAAACGATCAACCCCCAAGGCGAGGTACCCGCAAAGCGATCGATTATCCATCCGATTGCCACGCCAGCAAGAATTCCAGCGACGAACTCGCTGGAAAGCCTGAGGGCCGCGGCATAACCGCTCGCATTGCTCGACCTTGTATGCTTTTCCCCCTCCCGGCGCTCCCGCTCATGCTCGGCCAATGCCTGATCGAGTTGCCGGCGGCGGCGGTCGAGTTCAAGATCGCTGGCCGAACGGGGAGACGCTTTCTCGGAACCGGTATTTCCGGTCTCTTCTGGCCCATCCGATCCGGCCATCGAAACCTCCGCACCCGATCAAGCAGGCCCTCCAGCCCGCTGCAAAGTCGCGCGCAACATAGTTTGGGCACTTCCACCAGTCAAGCCGGAGGGCGGATCATTGTCGAAAGAGGATTCCTCATGGGAATCAGCCGCTTAGCCGTGTGCGACAAAGAGTGGCGGATAAATACAGCGGGAATGGCGGGGTGTGGAGGATGAATCCCGTGGATAGCGGCAACTTTGCTCAACTCCAGCCGCCGCCATAGGTCCTGTAGAAGAGGTGCTTGCCGATCTTCTTCACCATCTCCATCGCATGGGCCCAACGCGGGTGCACATAGGTCGCATGGTAGTGGGTTGCCGACCCCACATCGGGGAGCCAGATCTTGCCGGCCGTGACCGCCATCGCCACCTCTTCGGCCATCTTCCAGTGCTTCGGCTCGGTCACGCGCTCCTTGACGCCGTCACAGGCGAAGGAGAACTGGCAGGCATTGCGCCAGTCATCATTCTGGTAAACCACGGCGCAGATGCTCTTCGGATAGGCCGGGTTGCGGACGCGGTTGAGCACCACCTGAGCGACCGCCGCCTGCCCTTTCACGGATTCACCCCGCGCTTCGAAATAGATCGCCGCCGTCAGGCATCTTTGCTCCCGTTTCGAAAACACTTCCGGCGGGAGCGGTGAACTCACCCAGGAATGATCGCCGGGCTCCATGGGGGGAATGAAACGGCCGGCATCCGGCTTTTCGTTCTTGAGAAGTGTCTCGAACGGCGATTTCCTGGCGTAATCGGGTTCAGTCGACGCGTAAGCCGTGGCGAGGATGTCGGGACGATCGTTGTTCACAAGCGCGGCCAGCATCTTCGGCATGCCCGCATTCGGATCTCGAACGGTTTTCGGGTGGAAGGCCTCGGCGATCTTCAGTTCTTCGCCCTTAATGTCAGTCTTGGCGAAAGCCATCTTCATTTCGCCCTTGACCGAAGGTTTCAAGAGAAAGCTCTGCCGCTTGAGGATCGAACCCGCGGTGAACGCCTTGGGCGGGGCGACGGGCGCGATCTTGAGGAGCCGGCCGCCTTTTTCGGACCGGTTGATGCGCATCTCGTCGGGGATATCATCGGCGATGCCTTTTTTGCCGCGGAAAGCGACCATGCCGATTCCGGGCGTTTCGATACCAGCGCCCGAGATCGACGCCGTTTCGCCGGCGTCCGGCTTGAAGGGAAACTCGGCTTGATGCACCGATCCGGCGGCCGCCGCCTCGACATAGGCGTCCCAGCGGGCAGGCGTGTCCAATCCGGCCACCAGACTGGCAATATCCTGACGGGCGACATTCGTGGGAAAGCCGATCCAGATTGCCAGACCGAAAATGAGCGGAGCAGCAAAAGAGCGCTCGCGGACCCCCGGGCGGGCGAACCGCTCAACGTTACGACGACGCACGAAAACTCTCCAGAACGCAACAATTCGACTGGATGGAAAGATGATCCGTTAACCTTGATGGACGGTTAACGATCGCGTTCTCAAAGGCGCTTCTTTGGCGTCATTGCGGCATATCGAGATGACGCATCGGCACCGCGCGGGCAGGGAGGCGATCGAAGACGGAAGAGACTTTGCCGGACGAAAGCGATCAGCCGCGCTTGCGCGCCTTCGTGGCGTAAGGATTATCTGGAGCTCTCAGCGCCATGCGGATCGGAATGCCCGGCATTTTGAAATCGTCGCGCAGCGCATTGACGAGATAACGGACATATGAGGTCGGCATCGCGTCAGGACGAGAGCAGGAGAGCACAAAGCCTGGCGGCCGCGTCTTGACCTGCGTGACATATTTGATCTTCAGCCTGCGTCCGGCCACTGCCGGCGGCGGATGATGCGCAAGCACGGTTTCCAGCCAGCGATTGAGCCTGCCCGTCGAAATGCGGCTGTTCCAGACGCGGTGTGTTTCGAGCACAGCCTGCATCAGCTTGTCGAGGCCGCGGCCTGTTTCGGCCGAAACGGGCACGGCGCGAATGCCGCGCAATTGCGGCAGCAGGCGTTCCGTTTTCTGCCGCAACTCGGCGAGCACATGCTGCGGCTCTTCGATCAGATCCCATTTGTTGAAGGCGAGAACAGGCGCGCGCCCTTCGCGGGCGATGAGATCGGCGATCTGCAGATCCTGTTTCTCGAAAGGAATGGTGGCGTCGAAGAGGATGACGACGACTTCCGCAAAGCGGATGGCGCGCAAGGCATCGGCGACGGAAAGCTTTTCCAATTTCTCCTGAACGCGGGCCTTGCGCCTCAGACCGGCCGTGTCGAAGAGCTTGATCCTGCGGCCCTGCCATTCCCATTCGACGGAGATGGAATCGCGGGTGATGCCCGCTTCCGGCCCCGTCAGAAGCCTCTCCTCGCCGAGAAATGCATTGATCAGCGTCGATTTTCCCGCATTCGGCCTGCCGACGACGGCAACGCGCAAGGGCTTGCTCGTGTCGTAAGCGGGGCCTTCCGCATCGGGATCGGTGACGTCGTCGCCAATGAGCGGTGCTTCCGCCACCGGCTCTTCATCCTCTCGAAGAGCCACGTCCTCGCCCAGCGCGACGATGATCGCCTCGCGGAGGTCGGGCATGCCTTGTCCATGTTCGGCGGAAATGGGGATCGGCTCTCC
>JBQCEL010000152.1:0-2139 GCA_051960255.1 Rhizobiaceae bacterium | reverse complement strand
TCCTCCGGCGTTTCCGCATTCTCGCGTCCATAGGCCGAGAGCGCCATCAGCTTGCCGGCGTCCTCGCGGCGCGATTTTCGCGCGTCGGCCGGATAGGTGGGGTCGGCCAGCCCGTAGAGGAAGCCGTATTTATGGCCGGGACCAGTCACAGGCGTCCCCAACCGCGTGATCGCGAGGTCCGCATCAATGCGATAGAAGGCGCCGATGACGCCTTCCCAAACGAGCGCGTAGCAGGGCGTGCCCTGTTCGAAAGGCGACATGGCGTAGCCGCCGATAAGATGCGAGCGCTCATGCGAAGACGAGAACTGCCGGACCTCCCTCCCCTGGAATGACCGGGTCTCGAGGCTGACCGACTCGGGGCCGATGCCGAAATAGCCGGCGCCGACCGGATCGGCCATCGGCCGGAAGGAATTCATCCAGCCGGAGATAGCGATCACGTCGGGAATGTCGCGGCAAAGCGACAGGCCGTGCAGCAGAAGTTCGGGCGTGATCGGCGCATAGCGCGCGCCGGAATCCTTCTCCGCCTCGATGGAGAAGGCCAGCTTGCCGTCGTCCAGGAGGGCCACATGGCCGTCATGGCCGGGCTTATAGGCAAAAATTCTCATCAGGCCCGACCTCGACGCTTCGGAAGCCGCTGGACTTAAAGCGCCGAAAAGCCAAAGGCAATCGGCTCGGGAGCGATCAGTTCCGCGTCCTTATTGAAAATCAAAGGCGGAAAGGCCCGTCACCATTTCGTCGAGACCCAATGGCCGGGTGATCGGCGGCTCGGCCCGCGACAGGCATCCGGCCCGTTCGCATAGGCGGCAGGAAGCGCCAATCGGCGTCCGCCTGATATCCGGCTTTGCTGTATCCTTGCCGCCCGCGAGCACATCCCCATAGACGACGCTCTCGCAGAATCCGATCTCGCAGCCGAGCAGGATCGAGGTCCGGCGAACCCGTTCGTCGAACCGGCCCTGCGGCCCGTCCAGCGTACGCGCCAGGCAGAGATACGCGGTCTGGTCCGGCATTTCGACGGCCTCCGCCAATATCCTGCCGGGCTCGGCGAAAGCGGCATGCATGGGCAAGCGCGGGCAGCCGCCGCCGAAGCGGGAGGCCGGAAAACCGCGCGCGCCGGCGCGGCGGACCTGGCGCCCGGACTGGTCGATCTCCATGAGGAAGAAGGGGACCCCACCGGCTCCCGGCCGCTGCAGCGTCGTCAGCCGGGTCGCCGCCTGCTCGAAGGAGACGCCGAAACGGGAGCGGAGAACATCGATATCATAGCGTTCCCTCACAGCGGCGGCGCGAAAGGGGTCATAAGGCATCATCAAGGCATGCGCCGCGTAGCGCGCCAGTTCGAAACGGGCGAGCCTCGCCGCCTCGTCGGAGGAGAGCTTCAGCGCCTCCACCTCCGCGCCGATCGCAACGTTCATGCGCACCAGACAGGCCTCCATCGCCACTTCGCGCAGGCGATCGAAGGGAGAGAGGCGCTCGGAAAGGAAGAGCCGCTTGGTATGGCGGTCATAACGCCGCCGCCAGTTCGGCATGGTCGCAACCGGGAGAATGCGGACCGTGATGCCATGCTCGCGCCTCAGCCATCCTTTCAGGGCGGCCATCAGATCGTCATAGGGCTGCAGCAGTTTCGAAAAGGCTTCCGCCTCCTCCTCCAGCGAGGCGAAATGGTTCGGCCGTGCCGCAAGCGTTTCGCTGACCTGGTCGAACGGCAGCCGCGCCGAGGAAATCGCCGTCGCCCTGCCGTCCCGGATGAGAAGGGCCGAAAGATCCGAAAGCCGTCCGGCCTGCTCCCTGTAGGCGCGAAAGAGCTTCATGATCGCGGTTGCGACGTTCGGCGCGCTGGCGGCCAATTCCGCCAGTTCCGTATCGCCGGGGAGTTCACCTGCGAGCAGAGGATCCGCGAAAACCTCGCGCAGCCCGGCGACGGACGCCTTTTCGTCGGCCTGAAGTTCCTCCGGCTCGACCCGGTAAACGGACGCCAATTTCAGGATGAGTTGGACCGTCAGCGGCCGCTGGTTGCGCTCGATCAGATTGAGATAGGATGGCGAGATGCCGAGGCCGTTCGCCATGGCGGTCTGGGTCAGTCCGCGTTCCATTCGCGCGCGCCTTACACGCGGTCCGGCGAATATTTTTCTCTCCGCCATACAT
>JBQCEL010000151.1:0-5410 GCA_051960255.1 Rhizobiaceae bacterium | reverse complement strand
GCCGCCCTCAGAACTGGTAGCGCCGGAGGCGCCGCTGGACGCCGAAGAGATAGATGCACACGCCGACGAGGATGATGGCGAACATGACGGTCGCGATCGCCGCGCCCATATTCGGGTCGCCGAGCTGCAGCTGGTAGCCGAAGAAGGTGCGGTAGAGGAAGGTGCCGAGAATGTCGGTCGAGAAGTTCGGTCCGGCGAGCGCTCCCTGGGTGACATAGATGAGGTCGAAAGCGTTGAAATTGCCGACGAATGTGAGGATCGAGATGATGCCGATCGTTGGCAGGATGAGCGGCAGCTTGATCTTCCAGAATTGCGACCAGCCGGTAATGCCGTCGATCTCGGCCGCTTCGAGCACCTCGTCGGGAATGGAAAGCAGCGCCGCGTAGATCAGCATCATCGGGATGCCGATGAATTGCCAGACCGAAATAAGCGAGACGGTGGTGAGCGCGCTGTCGGCCATGCCGAGCCAGGGGTGGAAAAGATGGCGCAGCCCCACCGACTTCAGCAGCGAGGGCGCCACGCCCCAGAGAGGCGACAGGATCAGCTTCCAGATGAAGCCCACAATGACGAAGGAGAGAATGGTCGGCAAGAAAATCGCCGTACGATAGAAGGCGCGGCCCTTGAGCGTCGGCACCGAAAGGAGCGCCGCGAGAGCGACGCCGATCGGGTTCTGTACCACCATGTTGATGATGAAGAACCAGACATTGTTCCTGAGCGCGTTCCAGAAGGAGGCGGACCAGCGCGGATCACCGAAAAGTGTCTGGAAGTTCACAAGGCCGGCGAAGAAGGACGTGTTCGTCTTTGGATCGACCCTCAGAAGCGACAGCCACAGCGTCTCGACAAGCGGCAAGATCATCACCACGGTGTAGATCAGTACCGCCGGTGCGAGAAAGACGGCGATATGCCAGCGCCGCGGTCTGGCTGTCGCCTGCGCGTTGAGGTCGGCCATGTCTATGGTGTCGAGCATCGCCATCGGGTCGTTAAATCCCGGTCGATCTATGGCCGGTTTTCCGGCCGGCCATAGCGTTTCGCGAGAAGCCGTTACTTGTTCGCCTTCTGCGGACCGTACCAGCTTGCGAGGCCATCCTGCAGTTTCTTCGCCGCTGCCTCCGGCGTTTCGGTGCCGTTGATGACATTGGCCGAGGCAACCCAAAGCTCGTTCTCGAGATTCGGCGTGCCGCGCGACAGGATCTGGTAGGTCATGCGGATCGTCGGCTTGCAAGTCTCCCGCCAGCTCAGGAATTCCTTGGCAAGCGGATCCTGCAATTCCACCTTCTCCTTGGTAAGCGGGAAGAATCCCGGCAGCGCGTTGCCGTAAAGCTCGGCGAAATCCTTGGACGCCACCCATTCCAGGAATTTTTTGGCTTCTTCCGGATGCTTGGTCTTGGCGTTCATGCCGAGCGCGTGGTCCGGCTGGTCGGAGATGTAGCAGGTGTCGCCCGCCTTTGGCAGCGGCGGCGGGAACGCGCCCATCTTGAACTGCGCCTGCTTCTCGAACGTGGCGATTTCCCACGAGCCTGCCGGATAGATCGCGGCGCGGCCAAGCGTGAACATGTTTTGGCTGTCGGGATAGGCCTGCGCCTGGTAGCCGTCGCCCATGTAGGGCGCCCATTCTTTCAGCACCTTGAACGGCTCGACGAATTCCGGATCGGTGAGCTTCGCCTTCCCGGCGATCAGCGCCTTGCGGCCTTCCTCGCCATGCCAATAATCGGGGCCGATATTCTCATAGCCCATGGTCGCGGCTTCCCACTGGTCTTTTGTGCCCATGGCAAGCGGCGTGTAGGTGCCGTCGTCCTTGATCTTTTTCAGATCGGCCATGAACTCGTCATGCGTCTTCGGCGGCGTGAGCTTGAGGTCCTTGAAGGCGTCCTCATTGTAGATGAAGCCGTGGATGACGGACGCCATCGGCACGCAGAAGGTGGTCTTGCCGTCATCGGTCTGCCACGCCGCCTTGGCGACATCGCCGAAATTGTCCATGCCCTTGATGTCATTGACCGAGGTCAGATAGCCCTTTTTGTAGAGTTCGAGCGAAGCGTCGAAAGGGCGGCAAGTGATGAGGTCGCCCGCCGAACCGGCGGCGAGCTTGGCGTTGAGGGCGGCGTTATATTCGGTCGGCGCGGCGGCGGCGAAGACGACCTTGATGCCCGGATTGGCTTTCTCGAAGGCCGGGATGATCTTCTGCTGCCACACGCCGGTGTCGTCGTTGCGCCAGCTTTCGATCGTCAGCGTGACGTCGTCGGCATGCGCCACGCTGGCGATGCTGATGACGCTCGACGCAACCAAAAGCGCTTTGATGAATGTTTTCGTCATGTCGTTCTCCCTGTTAGCGGCGTTGAAGCGCCGAATTTGCCGGAGCGCCGCGGCTCCCCTCGAATTCACCGGCTCTGGCGCCGGTCCGGCGGTGATCGCCGTTTCTTGTCTTTCATGGAATAATGCCAAAAAAATACCACTTGTCCAGACGCTGTTAACGAATTAATCGCGGATAACGATCAGAAAGCCAGAAAACTGCGTTCCTGGAGGCATTTGGCGAAAAGTTCGACGAGAGCGGAATGAAGCACTTGGTTATTGGTAGTTAATTGGTATGATAACCGAAGGAGGATGGCTCGCTTGGATCATCTGATCGCCATAGATGGTGGTGGCACCGGGTGCAGGGCATTGCTTGCCAGCATGGACGGTTTTGTGCTCGGCCGCGGCGCCAGCGGTTCGGCCAATCTCATGACCGATCCGGAAGGCACTTGCCGCAGCATTGTCGAGGCGGTGGAAAGAGCTTGCGCCGACGCCGGCCTGCCTGCTGACGCTATGCGGCGGAGCGGGGCGTTTCTCGGGCTGGCAGGCGCCAATGTCAGCAAGAGCGGCGAACGGCTGGGGGCGATCCTGCCTTTCCTCGACTGTATCGTCGTGACGGATTCCGTCATCGCGCTCGAAGGAGCGCTTGGCGATGCGGATGGCGTCATCGCCATCCTCGGAACGGGTTCGGTGTTCGTGGCGAGAAACGGCGGCGCGATCAGGAGCATCGGCGGATGGGGCTTTATTCTGAGCGATCTGGCAAGCGGCGCCCGGCTGGGCCAAGCGCTCCTGCAGGAGACGCTTTTGGCCTATGATGGCGTTCATGCGACTTCGGCGATCACCGGCGAGGTGCTCCAGCACTTCGGCGGCGAGCCGGGCAAATTGGTCGAATTCGCCAAGACCGCCGCGCCGCGCGATTTCGGCGCCTTTGCCCCGCTTGTGTTTTCCTTTGCCGATCGGGATGACGCGGTGGCGGCGCGGCTGCTGGGCGACGCGGTGAAGAGCATCGGCGAGGCGCTGGACACGGTTAAGCCGGAAAATTGCGAGCGCATATGCTTGCTCGGCGGGCTTGCTCCGCTTTATTCGAAACGGCTGGACAGCCGGTTCCGGCATCTTTTAAAGCCGCCGCGCGCCGATGCGCTCCATGGCGCTCTCGCCTTGGCGCGGAAGTCTTTTGCGCCTTCCGCAAAATCGTCCGGGAGAGGCGTTGGCCATGGGTGAAACGGGCCATGGCATCTTCTCCAGCCGGGTTCCGCGCGGCGCGTCCGGACCGCTCTATCTCGCCCTGAAGCGCAATATCGAACAGGCGATCAGAGACGGCGTTTTGCAACCTGGCGACGCGCTGCCGTCCGAACGCGACATTGCCGCCATGGCCGAGGTCTCGCGCGTCACGGTGCGCAAGGCGGTGCAGGATCTCGTCGAAAGCGGCCTGCTTCTGCAGCGCCATGGCTCCGGCACCTTCGTCGCCCAGCGTCCCGGTCGCGTCGAACAGTCGCTCTCCTCGCTGACATCCTTTACCGAGGACATGGCTCGGCGCGGCCTCACCGTGGAATCGGTCTGGCTCGACCGTGGTATCCATGCGCCATCGCCCGAGGAAACGATGGTGCTCGGTCTCGCGGCGAACGACACGGTCGTCAGGATCGGCCGCCTGCGCAAGACGAACGGCATACCGATGGCGATCGAGCGCGCGACGGTCTCCTGTGGCTTTCTGCCGGATCCCACCGAGATCGGCGACTCGCTTTATGCTGCGCTGAGAAAGCGCGGCAACCATCCTGTGAGGGCGGTGCAGCGCATCTCCGCCGCGCTTCTTGAGCCGCGGGATGCGGAGTTGCTGGAGGTTGCCGCCGGTTCGCCCAGCCTCAATATTGTGCGCATATCCTATCTGCCGTCCGGCCAGGCGATCGAGTTCACCCGCTCGCGCTACCGCGCCGACACTTACGATTTCGTCGCCGAGTTGCGGCTCGGCGAGAATTGATTGGACGAGAAAATGCCTGAACCGACCTTCATGCGGCGCGAGATCGGCGAGATCCCTAAAGCCGTCGAAGCCCTGCTCGCCAATTCGACAGCGACAATCGGCGAGGCCGGAAGGAAATTACGTGACAAGAACCCGGCGCTGCTGGCGACGATCGCGCGCGGTTCTTCCGACCATGCCGCGGCCTATCTAAAATATGCCGTCGAACTGTCGGCCGGCATTCCTGTTGCGTCGATCGGCCCGTCCATCGCCTCCATTTTCGGGGCCAAACTGAAGCTCGATCGCGCGGCCGCGATCGCCATTTCCCAATCCGGCAAAAGCCCGGATATCGTTGATATGGCCAAATCAGCCGGCGAGGGCGGCGCGCTGACGATCGCTCTCACCAACACTGCAGGCTCGCCGCTCGCCCAGGCGAGCGACGTCGTGATCGACATCATGGCCGGTGTGGAACGCAGCGTCGCTGCGACAAAAACTTTCGTAACTTCGGTCGTCGCCGGCCTTCTCCTGCTGGCCGAATGGACAGAGAACGACGATCTCCAAGCAGCGATCGAAAAGCTTCCGGCGCAGCTCGAGGCGGCGCGGCTTTGCAACTGGACGAGCCTTTGCGAAGCTCTTGATGGGCATGAATCGCTTTTCATCCTCGGCCGCGGCCCGGCGCTCGCCATCGCCAACGAGGCGGCGCTGAAATTCAAGGAAACTTGCGCGGTCCATGCCGAAGCCTATAGTTCCGCGGAGGTGATGCATGGCCCGGTCTCGATCGTCGGGAAAGGCTTTCCGATCCTGGCGCTGATCGGGCGCGACGCGGCGGAAAAATCGGTGGCCGAAACGGCGGACGAACTAGCCGGCAAGGGCGCACGCGTCTTTGCGACCAGTGCGATCGTGCGGGACGCCCGGCAACTGCCTTTTGTCGCGACCGGCCACAGCCTGACTGATCCGCTGGCGCTGATCGTCTCCTTCTATTCCTTCATCGAGGCCTTCGCGCGCCGGCGCGGTCTCGACCCCGACCGTCCGACCAATTTGAAAAAGGTGACGGAGACCAGATGAGCGGCCTTTCTGCATTTTCCGGCGTACGGATATTCGACGGCCATGGCTGGCATGACGGCAAGGCGCTTTTTGTTAGAAACGATTCCGTGGACGGGATTGTCGAGGCCG
>JBQCEL010000150.1:0-4087 GCA_051960255.1 Rhizobiaceae bacterium | reverse complement strand
TAGGCCTGCTGGTTCATCGGGAACATCGTCACCTCGCGCAGATTCTTCGCGCCGACCAGAAGCATGACGATGCGGTCGATGCCGGCGGCCATGCCGCCATGCGGCGGCGCGCCATACTGAAAGGCGCGGTAAAGCCCGCCGAAGCGCTCCTCGACCGTTTCGCGCGACAGGCCGGCGATCTCGAAGGCTTTGACCATGGTTTCGGGCAAATGGTTGCGGATGCCGCCCGAAGCGATCTCGAAACCATTGCACACCACGTCATATTGGAATGCCTTGATCGTCAGCGGGTCCTGGCTTTCCAGCGCATCGATGCCGCCTTGCGGCATGGAGAAGGGATTGTGCGAGAAATCGATCTTCTTCTCGTCCTCGTTCCACTCGTAGAACGGGAAGTCGACGACCCAGGCGAGTTCAAAGCGGTCGCGATCGACGAGGTTAAGCTCCTCCCCTGCCCTCGTTCGCGCCGCGCCGGCAAAGGCGGCGAATTTTGCCGGATCGCCGGCGACGAAGAAGCAGGCGTCGCCCTCGTCGAGACCCATTTGCTGGCGTATCGCCTCTGTCCGCTCCGTCCCGATATTTTTCGCGATCGGACCGGCCCCTTCGAGGGCCGCGCCCTCCTGACGCCAGAAGATGTAGCCGAGCCCCGGCTGGCCTTCGCCCTGCGCCCATGAATTCATCCGATCGCAGAAGGCTCTGGAGCCGCCGGTCTTCGCCGGAATGGCCCAAACCTGCGCTTTCGGATCATTGGCGAGGATGCCGGCAAAAACCTTGAAGCCGGAGCCACGGAAATGCTCCGATACATCCTGCATCTCGATCGGATTGCGGAGGTCCGGCTTATCGGTGCCGTACTTGCGCATCGCCTCGTCATAGGGAATGCGGCGGAATTTCTGCGTCACCGGCTTGCCCTCGGCGAAGACCTCGAAGACGCCACGAATGACGGGCTCCATCGTCTCGAAGACGTCGTCCTGGGTGACGAAGCTCATCTCGACGTCGAGCTGGTAGAACTCGCCCGGCAGGCGGTCGGCGCGCGGATCCTCATCGCGGAAGCAAGGCGCGATCTGGAAATAGCGGTCGAAGCCCGACATCATGATCAATTGCTTATATTGCTGCGGCGCCTGCGGCAGCGCGTAGAAATTGCCGGGATGGATGCGCGACGGCACGAGGAAGTCGCGCGCGCCCTCCGGCGAGGAAGCCGTCAGGATCGGCGTCGAATATTCGGCAAAACCGGAATCCGTCATCTTTTTGCGGATTTCAGCGATGATCTTCGTGCGCTGCACGATGTTTTTGTGCAGCGTTTCGCGGCGCAGGTCGAGGAAGCGATATTTCAGCCGAATGTCTTCCGGATAGTCCGGCTCGCCGAAGACCGGCAGGGGCAATTCCTTCGCCGCGGACAAGACTTCGATCTCGCGCGCGAAAACCTCGATCTCTCCCGTCGCCAGGTTGGGATTGACCGTCTCGGGCGTACGCGCCTTGACCTCGCCATCGACGCGGATGACCCATTCGCCGCGCACCAGCTCAGCCGTCTTGAAAGCCGGCGAATCCGGATCGGCGACGATCTGGGTCAGGCCGTAATGGTCCCTCAGGTCGATGAAGAGCAGTCCGCCATGATCGCGCACGCGATGCACCCATCCGGAAAGCCGGACTGCCTTGCCGACATCGGATTTCCTCAAGGCGGCGCAGGTATGGCTGCGGTAACGGTGCATGGCCGGTGCTTTCTGTTCAGGCGTGCCAGGAAAGAGGGCGGGAAGCCCTCGAAATTCGCGCGGAAAAGCGCATGTGGGTCCGCTTTTGTCAAGACAAAGACGCGATTCCGGCGTTACCGGCGATGATGCCGACGGACGCGGCGCTCATTGCGAACACTGGGCCAACACGGACGGAATTTCGTCGGTATCCGCCGTTCTCCGGCTATCGATTCGCTTTTTGGAATCGTATAGGGAGCGAACGACGCACAGGGCCGAAAATGTCATCCATCCGCCCTCTCCTTCCGCTTTATATCACCATCGGCATTCTCCTTGGCGGCAACGGGCTGCAGGGGACGTTGATCGCGCTCAGAGGAGCACAGGAAGGCTTCTCGCCGGCGACGATCGGTTTCTTCGGGACCGCCTATTTCGCCGGCTTCCTCATCGGCTGCCTGACCGTCGCGCGCATGTTGCGCGCCGTCGGCCATATTCGCGTCTTCGCAACACTCGCGGCCCTTGTCGCGTCCGGCTCGCTGATGCTGGTCATCCTGATCGATCCCGTGAACTGGGCGATCATTCGTTTCCTGTCCGGCATCTGTTTCGCCGGCCTTTTCACCACGGTGGAAAGCTGGCTCAACGCCGGCTCGACAAACGAGAACCGCGGGCGCGTGCTGGCGCTTTACCGCATCGTCGACATCGCCTCCGTGGTCGGGACGCAATATGTCATGGCCGCTACGGGCACGGGCGGCTTCCTGATCTTCGCCATAATGGCGATGATGTTCGCGCTGTCGCTCGTTCCGGTTTCGATGGGCGATCGCTCCAACCCCAGGCCGCCGTCCGACATGCGCGTCGATCTTTCCGGCGTATGGGCGATCTCGCCGCTCGCCTGCTTCGGCTGCGCCGCGATCGGCATGACCAACAGCGCCTTCCGCACCGTGGCGCCGGTCTATGGCGAGTTGATCGGCTTCAGTGTCACCCAAGTCGTGACCTTCATGAGCGCCGGTATCGTCGGCGGCGTGGTGATGCAATATCCGCTCGGCCTTCTCTCGGACCGATGGGACCGCCGCTGGGTGATCATGGCCACGGCGACCGGGGCGATGCTGTCCGCCTTCGCCATCATGCTCTTCGCGGGCCAGGACGCACTCAGGAACTTTGTCCTCATCCTCGCCTTCGGTTCTTTCGCCATGCCGCTTTACGCGCTCTCGGTCGCCCATGCCAACGACTTCGCCCGCGAGGACCAATATGTGAAACTCGCCGCCGGCCTGCTCTTTTTCTATTCCGTCGGCGCGGTGATCGGCCCCTTGCTCGCCTCCGCCGTCATGCAGAAGTTCGGCCCGCCGGCGCTGTTCGGCGTGAGCGGCGCGATCTATTTCGTCCTGATATCAGTGATCCTGATGCGGATGCGGGCGCGCAAGCCGGTCCCCTCCGCCATGCGCACGCGCTTCATGCCGCTTCTCAGAACCTCGCCTCTCTTCATCCGCCTTGCCCGCAAGGCAGAGGTGAAAACCACCAAACCCCACGACAAGAGCACGGACGTAGCGAAATAAGCGCCTCTGAGGCGCGCAACTTGGCAGCACCGCGTTTGCCCTATATCCAGACGATGGGAGGATCGACGCGGGATTAATGAGTCGCGCTTTCCTGCGGCATTGGATTTAGGAATTGCCAGTTGGATGACGTTCGGAACAACCTCCTTCACCTGATCATCACCACCGGTGAGCTTGAAGAGGTCATAGGCCAGCTTTCGAGATCGGATTTCGTCACCGTCGATACCGAGTTCATCCGCGAAACCACCTTCTGGCCCGAGCTTTGCCTGATCCAGATGGCGGCGCCGGGCGTGACCGCGCTGGTCGATCCGCTGGCGCCGGGAATGGACCTGAGGCCGTTCTTCGATCTGATGGCGAACGAGAATGTGATCAAGGTCTTTCATGCCGCGCGGCAGGATATCGAGATCATTTTCCATCTTGGAGACCTCATTCCCCATCCCGTTTTCGACACACAGGTCGCGGCCATGGTCTGCGGCTTCGGCGACAGCGTCTCTTACGACCAGCTTGTCCAGAAAGTCACCGGCGCCCGCATCGACAAATCGTCCCGCTTCACCGACTGGCGCCGCAGGCCGCTCAGCGACAAGCAGCTTTCCTACGCGCTCGCCGATGTCACCTACCTGATCGATGTCTATCTCAAGCTGAAGGACGAGCTTGAGCGCGAAAAGCGCGCAGATTGGCTGAAGGAGGAGATGCAAGTCCTCACATCGCGCAAAACCTACGATCCGCATCCGGACGACGCCTGGAAGCGGCTGAAGATGCGGTTGCGCAAGCCGCAGGAGCTTTCGATCGTCAGGCATGTCGCCGCATGGCGCGAGCGCGAGGCGCGCGACAGGAACGTGCCGCGGCAGAGGGTCGTCAAGGACGACG
>JBQCEL010000149.1:0-3549 GCA_051960255.1 Rhizobiaceae bacterium | reverse complement strand
TAACGGTCGAATTCATCGCCATGTCCTGCAAGCGGAGCCCGCCGAGCGGCAGAGTGACGCCGTCCCCGACCGCTTCCCGGCTGACGTCGATCAGTTCGAGGCTGCCGCCGCCCAAATCTCCAACGATACCGTCGGCATGATGGAAGCCAGAAATGACGCCGAGAGCGGAAAAATGCGCCTCCTCGTGCCCGCTCAGCACGCGAATTTCCGAGCCAAGGATGTCTTCGGCCTGACGGATGAAATCCATCCCGTTTTCCGCCTCGCGGGCCGCCGCCGTGGCGATGACGTGGAGCGTGTCTGCGCCCGCCTGCGCCGAAAGAGCCCGGAAGCGCCTTAATTCCTCGACGGCGCGCTTCACTGCCTCGGGATCGAGTTTCCCTGTCGAGACGATACCGCGCCCAAGCCCCGCCAGCATCTTCTCGTTGAAGAGCACCGTCGGCGAGCGCGCCACGCCTTCATAGACGACGAGGCGAATCGAGTTCGATCCGATATCGATGACGGAAAGAGGCCTTCGGTCCTGCAGCCGCCCCTGGGAATCCGCTATCATTCGGCTGCTGCGGCCTGTGCCTTCTTGCGCCTCTTGTAGCGCGCGATGCGCTTGGGCGCGTGGGATTTGAGCGCCATCCCCCGGCCAGACAAGCTTGGATTCGTCATGAAATATTCCTGGGCGTTGAAGGGCTCTTCTCCTTCTTCCGGCGGCAAGCGCCGGGAGGTTCCGTCAGCCAATAGTTCGAAACTCTGCTGATTGTCCATGATGTTTCCGAGCATGATCTGCCCGAGCACCTGCTCGTGCACAGTCGGATTGGTGATCGGCACAAGCGTCTCGACGCGCCGGTCGAGATTGCGTGGCATCATGTCGGCCGATCCGATATAGACGATCGCATCGTCCGACGGCAGGCCATGGCCATTGCCGAAGCAGTAGATGCGGCTGTGCTCCAGGAAGCGCCCGACAATCGATTTGACGCGGATATTCTCCGAAAGGCCGGGCACCTGCGGCCTCAGGCAGCAGATGCCGCGGACGACGAGATCGATCTCGACGCCGGCTCGGCCCGCCTCGTAAAGCGCGTCGATGATCACCGGATCGACGAGCGAGTTCATCTTCATCCAGATCTGCGCCGGGCGACCGGCCTTCAGGTGCTCGATCTCGTCATGGATATGGCCGAGAATGCGGGTCCTCAGCGTGAAAGGCGAAACGGCAATCGCCATTTCCTTGGTCGGCTCGGCATAGCCGGTGATGAAGTTGAAGATCTGCGCCACATCGCGGGCGATATCGGAATCAGAGGTAAAGAAGGAAAGGTCCGTATAGATGCGCGCCGTTACCGGATGATAGTTGCCGGTGCCCAGATGTACGTAATTGCGGAGGCGGTTGTCCTCACGGCGCACGACCAGCGACATCTTGGCATGCGTTTTCAATTCAACGAAGCCGAACACGACCTGCACGCCGGCGCGCTCGAGATCGCGCGCCCAGCGTATGTTCGCCTCCTCGTCGAAGCGCGCCTTCAACTCGACAAGCGCCGTAACGGACTTGCCCAGTTCGGCGGCGTCCACAAGCGCGCGCACGATCGGGCTGTCGTTCGAGGTGCGGTAGAGCGTCTGCTTGATGGCGACGACGTCGGGATCGACAGCCGCCTGCCGCAGGAACTGCACCACCACGTCGAAAGATTCATAGGGATGATGAACGATGATGTCCTTCTCGCGGATCGCCGCGAAGCAGTCGCCACCATGATCGCGGATGCGCTCGGGAAAACGCGGATTGTAGGGTACAAATTTGAGATCGTCGCGCGGCAGGCTGACGATTTCTGATATCTGGTTCACCGCAAGCGGCCCCGGCAGGACGCTGATGCGGCCGGGCAGCACGCCAAGTTCCGTGGCGACGAATTCCCGAAGCGGCTCGGGCATCTGGCTGTCGAACTCGATGCGGATCACCGAACCGCGGCGCCTGCGTTTCAGCGCCGTCTCGAAGAAGCGGACCAAATCCTCCGCCTCTTCCTCAACCTCGATGTCGGAATCGCGGATGATCCTGAATGTGCCGGACCCCCTCACCTCATAGCCCGGGAAGAGCTTTTCGATGAAAAGCGCGACGACGTCCTCCAGCGTGATGAAGCGGACGGTGTCGTCCCGGTCTGGCAGGCGGATGAAACGGCGGAGCGCCACCGGCAAGCGCAACAGCGCCGTCATCACTTCGCCATCACTCAAATGCCGGAGCGTCAATGCGATCGAGAAACCCAGATTGGGAATGAATGGAAAGGGATGCGCGGGATCGATCGACAGCGGCGTCAGCACCGGGAATATCGCTTCCATGAAGTGGTTTTCGAGCCATTCCCGGTCATCCGCCGACAAAGCATCAGCGGAAATGATCTCGATCCTTTCCAGCCGCATCAACTGGCGCAGTTTCGACAGGCTCGCTTGCTGGTCGTTCTGCAAACGGCCGACCTCAAGCAGGATCTGGTCGAGTTGCTGATCCGGGGTGCGGCCGTCGGGGCTCTTGGTGACAATTCCCTGCCGGACCTGTCCCGCAAGACCGGCGACCCGGACCATAAAGAACTCGTCGAGATTGGTGGCGGAGATGGACAGGAACCGCACCCGCTCGAGGAGCGGATGGTTAGGGTTCTGGGATTCCTCCAGAACGCGCCGATTGAATTGCAGCCAGGAGAACTCGCGATTGACGAAGCGGTCCGGATCGCCCGACGCCGCTTCGCCCCGCGGCATCGGCTCCATTGCGAATTCCTTCTGGACCGGCTTCAACTCCGTCATGCTTTCCCACCGCGCTGTCCGGATATCGTCATGATCTCCTGTCCTGACAGGCTTTTACGACAGTTTCATATCGCCTATCTTGCATCCTGCCGTCATATGATACAAACGCAAACGCGAGATTATCGCGTTGACGGGCGACGCCCCTACAGGAGACATTCGATGGCCGGCCATTCCATCCCGCATTTCCAGAACGATGCCGGCCATCCGGTAATCGCCATCGGTGTCAGGGAATTCATGTGCGTGGGCGCCAACCCGCCTTTCGACCATCCGCATGTCTATCTCGACATGGGTGACGATTCGGAAAAGGTCTGCTCCTATTGCTCGACACTCTATCGCTATGATCCGTCGCTGCATGCCGACGAAACCCGGCCCGAAGGCTGCCTCTATGTTGAGCGGGCCGCGTAAGATCCCGCCCGATCTCGCTCAAAAAAGATTTTCGCCGATCCCGGCACGCGGATGAAAAAGACGCCACGCCGGATCCTCGTCGCCGGCGCCGGCATAGCCGGATTGACGGCTGCCCTTGCCTTTGCCCGTGACGGTTTCGAGACGACGATCATCGAGCGGGCCGAGCGCCTGACCGAGATTGGTGCGGGTCTCCAGCTTTCTCCCAATGCGACCCGCATCCTCGCCGGATTTGGCGTTTTGGACCGGCTGTTGTCGGTTTCGACCCGTCCGCGATCCGTCGCGCTTCGCGATGCCGTCAGTCTCGCGCTGCTGGCGGAAGTTCCTCTTGGGATAGGGGCGGAAGAGCGATGGAAAGCCCCCTATCTCGTCCTCCATCGCGCCGATCTGCAG
>JBQCEL010000148.1:0-6055 GCA_051960255.1 Rhizobiaceae bacterium | reverse complement strand
AGAGCGTCAGCGCGCGCGGCTCGGCGAGCGAGAAGCCATATTCGAAGCCGAGCACCGCCTCTTCCGACAGCATCGAATTGACGACTTCGTAATTGGCCTGAGCCGGGGAGAGATTGTTGAGCGGGATGTAGCGGGTCTCGTCGCGCTGATCGTAAAGCACCGAATGGCGCTGCGAGAAGGTGCCGCGCTCCGAATCCTGGCCGGAAAGCCGGATCGGATTGCCGTCCATCAGGATCGAGCCGAAGGCCAGCGCCTCCGCCGTCGACCAGTCGATGCCCTCGCCGGTGTCGATCATCTTGCGGCGATGTTCGAGGAAGCGCTGGATCGTGCGATGCGCCTCGAAATCCTTCGGCGTTTCGGTCAGCTTGCGGCCGATTTCCTTCAGCGTCTTGGCGGGAACCGCGGTCTTGCCGCGCCGCTGCTCATCCTCATTGTCGGCCTTCCTGAGGCCGGACCATGCGCCATCCAGCCAGTCGGCCTTGTTGGGCTTGTAATGCTGGCCGGCTTCCCATTCCGCTTCGAGATTGCTGCGCCACGCCGCCCTCATCGCATCGACGCCGTCCTGATCGATCAGGCCTTCGGAGATCAGCTTGTCGGCGTAGATCTTCACGGCCGTCGGATGATTGCGGATCGCCTTGTACATGATCGGTTGCGTGAAGGACGGTTCGTCGCCCTCATTGTGGCCGAACCGGCGGTAGCAGAACATGTCGACGACCACCGGCTTGTGGAAGATCATGCGGAATTCGGTCGCCACCTTGGCCGCATAGACGACCGCTTCGGGGTCATCGCCATTGACGTGGAAAATCGGCGCTTCGATCATCTTCGCCACGTCCGAAGGATAGGGCGAAGAGCGCGAGAAACGCGGATTGGTGGTGAAACCGATCTGGTTGTTGATGATGAAGTGAAGCGTGCCCGCCACGCGATGGCCGCGCAGGCCTGACAGGCCGAGCACCTCGGCGACGACGCCTTGCCCGGCGAAGGCCGCGTCGCCATGGATCAGAAGCGGCAACACGACGGCGCGCTCTTCCAGCGGCACCATCTCTTCGCGCTTGCGCCCGAAAAGGATGTCCTGCTTGGCGCGCGCCTTGCCCATCACCACCGGGTTGACGATCTCCAGATGAGAAGGGTTGGCGGTCAGCGACATATGCACCTTGTTGCCGTCGAATTCGCGGTCCGAGGAAGCGCCGAGGTGGTATTTCACGTCGCCCGAGCCTTCGACGTCGTCAGGAGCGTAGGATCCGCCCTTGAATTCGTGGAAGATGGCGCGATGCGGCTTTGCCATGACTTGGCTGAGCACGTTCAGCCTGCCGCGATGCGCCATGCCAAGCACGATTTCCTTCATGCCCATGGAGCCGCCGCGCTTGACGATCTGTTCCAGCGCCGGGATGAGCGATTCGCTGCCGTCGAGGCCGAACCGCTTTGTCCCCTTGTACTTGACATCGAGGAATTGTTCGAAGCCTTCCGCCTCGATCAGCTTCTGCAGGATCGCCTTCTTTCCCTCCGCCGTGAAGGCGACGCCCTTGTCCGGTCCCTCGATGCGTTCCTGGATCCAGGCCTTCTCCTCCGGATTGGAGATGTGCATAAACTCGACGCCGATGGTCGAGCAATAGGTCCGCTGCAGGATATCCAGCATCTCGCGGACGGTCGCGAATTCGAGCCCGAGCACATTGTCGATGAAGATCGGCCGGTCGTAATCCGCCTCGGTGAAGCCATAGGCTTCGGGCGAAAGCTCGTTATAGTCCTCCAGCGGCTTGGCGATGCCGAGCGGATCGAGATTGGCGTGCAGATGGCCGCGCATGCGATAGGCGCGGATCATCATGATGGCGCGGACGGAATCGTGCGTCTGCTGGTGGATCTCGGTTTCGCTGGGCGTGGCGCTGCCTTCCGTGGCCGTCTCGACTGCCTTCGCCCGGACCTTGCGTTCGAGATGCTTCTCGACCAGCCCCCAATTGCCGTCGAGGGCGGAAACGAGCTCGCCGTTGGCGACCAGCGGCCAGCCGGGATTTTTCCAGGACGCGCCCTCGGCGTTCTTCGCCACGTCCCTGGCGTCATCCTTGAGAGAGCCGAAGAATTCCCGCCATTCCTCGTTTACCGAGGAGGGGTCGGCCTCATACCGGGCCTGCAACTGCTCGATATAGGCGGCGTTGCCGCCGTAGAGGAAGGATGTAAGGGAAAAAATATCGTTGGCCTGATCTTGTCGTTGCATCGTCGTGCGGAGCTTGCTCCGTCTCCTATCAGGGTGAATAGTAAAATGGTGAATGGCAAAATGGTCACAAAAGCGCGTCGTCGTGTCCATTCACCATTCACTATTCACCATTCACCTACCCCTTGATCGCTTCCACCAGCGTCTTGCCAAGCCGCGCCGGTGAGGGCGAAACCCGAATGCCCGCGGCTTCCATTGCCGCGATCTTGTCTTCCGCGCCACCCTTGCCGCCCGAGATAACGGCGCCGGCATGGCCCATGGTGCGCCCTTTCGGCGCCGTACGGCCGGCGATAAAGCCCGCCATCGGCTTCTTGCGACCTCGTTTCGCCTCGTCGCGAAGGAACTGAGCGGCGTCTTCCTCGGCGGAACCGCCGATCTCGCCGATCATGACAATCGATTTCGTTTCACCGTCCGCGAGGAACATTTCGAGGATGTCGATGAATTCCGTGCCTTTGACCGGATCGCCGCCGATGCCGACCGCCGTGGTCTGGCCAAGCCCTTCATTGGTGGTCTGGAAGACCGCTTCATAGGTAAGCGTTCCGGAGCGGGATACAACGCCGACCGAGCCCTTGCGGAAGATGTTGCCGGGCATGATGCCGATCTTGCATTCGTCCGGCGTCAGCACGCCGGGGCAGTTCGGACCGATCAGCCGCGATTTCGACTTTTCGAGCCTTGCCTTGACCTTGACCATGTCCATCACCGGAATGCCCTCGGTGATGCAGACGATCAGCGGAATCTCGGCCTCGATGGCCTCGATGATGGCCGCCGCCGCGCCGGCGGGCGGCACATAGACGACCGAAGCGGTCGCGCCGGTCTTCTCCTTGCCTTCGGCGACCGAGGCGAAAATCGGCAGTTCAACCGTCTGTCCGTTGACACTACCGGCCCATTTTTCGCCGCCCTTCTTGGGATGCGTGCCGCCGACCATCTTCGTGCCGTGATAGGCGAGCGCCTGCTCGGTATGGAAAGTGCCGGTCTTGCCGGTCAGGCCCTGGACGAGGATCTTGGTGTTCTTGTCGACGAGAATGGACATAGCGTGAAAAATCCCCGCTTCAGAAACTAGAGAAATGGATTGACGGCTCGGACGGAGCCGTAAATCTGGTTGTGGTTGAGGTCTTCGGTGTAGAAGATCGGCGCGCCGAACCGCTCGGCTGCCGCGAGGAGGGCGGCGTCGTAATATTTGAGCTGGTAGCGGCGTGCGAAATCGAGGCCAGCTCGGACATAAGCCTGATCGACCGGCAGGAACGGGAACGTACCCAGAAACGCCAGCCAGCGATCGACCTCCTCATCGTCGAGCAGGCGCTTGCGCCGCGAGACGTTGGCGAATTCCGCGAGGCTCTGCCCGGAAACGCCGAAAAGCGTTCCGAGCACGAGTTCGATCGCGATGTCGAAACGACGTGGATCACGACTCCTCTCCGAAGCCGCGTAGAGGAGGACGTTCGAGTCGAGAAAGCATTCGATCTTCTCGTTCGGCATAGTTTTCGTCGCGGTCCCACGTGAAAGGCGGACCGCTCTCCCCTCGCTTCTGCTTTTCCTCAATGAGCTTACGCATGCCCTCACGCGCCCAGGCGATCCGATCCTCCTGCTCGACCTCGTGCTCAAGCAGCGAACGCACCATCGCGTTGAGCGTGGTCTTGCGCCGCCCGGCCAGATCGCGGGCGCGTTCCAGAAGCTTTTCCTCAATGGCAAGCGTTACGTTCTTCATAACCTTTCTCCACATAATCGCACAGGAATAATATGTGTGATTATGTGCAAAATCTCAACCCTTCACCGCGGCGACGATCTTCTGCGCCGCATCGTCGAGATCGTCGGCCGGAACGACGTCGAGGCCGCTTTCCCGGATAATCTTCTTGCCGAGTTCGACATTGGTGCCTTCGAGCCTGACGACCAGCGGCACCTTCAGCCCGACTTCCTTCACCGCGGCGACCACGCCTTCGGCGATGACGTCGCAGCGCATAATGCCGCCGAAGATGTTGACGAGGATGCCCTTGACGTTCGGGTCGGCGGTGATGATCTTGAACGCCGCCGTCACCTTCTCCTTGGACGCGCCGCCGCCGACATCGAGGAAGTTCGCCGGCTCCGCGCCATAGAGCTTGATGATGTCCATCGTCGCCATGGCAAGCCCGGCGCCGTTCACCATGCAGCCGATATTGCCGTCGAGCGCGACATAGGCGAGGTCGTATTTCGACGCCTCGATTTCCTTCGCGTCCTCCTCCGTCGTGTCGCGCAGTTCGACGACATCGGGATGACGGAAGAGCGCGTTGTTGTCGAAGGAGACCTTGGCGTCGAGCACGCGCAGGTGGCCATCCTTCATGACAATCAGGGGATTGACCTCGAGCAGGCTCATATCCTTCTCGACGAAGGCCTTGTAGAGCGCCGGAAAGAGGCTCTCGCCATCCTTCGCCGCAGCGCCTGAAAGCTTCAGCGCCTGATTGAGCTTCTTGATATCGGACGCCGTAACGCCGGCCTCGGGATCGATCGCCACCGTGACGATCTTGTCGGGCGTTTCGGCTGCGACCGTCTCGATATCCATGCCGCCTTCCGTCGAGACGACAAAAGCGACGCGGCCGACGGTACGATCGACCAGAAGCGACAGATAAAGCTCCCGGTCGATATCGGCGCCGTCTTCGATATAAAGCCGGTTGACCTGCTTACCGGCGGAACCCGTCTGTTTCGTGACCAGAACGCGGCCGAGCATTTCCCTGGCGTTCGCCGCGACCTCTTCGACCGACTTCGCCAGGCGGACGCCGCCCTTTGCATCGGGAGCAAGGCCCTGGAACTTTCCCTTGCCGCGGCCGCCGGCATGAATCTGGCTCTTGACCACATAAAGCGGTCCGGGCAGTTGCTTCGCCGCCGCTTCAGCCTCGTCGGCCTTGAACACGGGAACGCCTTTCGCGACCGGCGCGCCGAACGCCTTCAGGACCTCTTTGGCCTGATATTCATGGATATTCATGAGCCGCTTCCCCGCTTATTTGCCAAGGCCTGGAGCGATGCCGACGCAGGCCTCGCAAAGCGCCTTCACCGCCGCGACCGACTTCTCGAACATTTTCTTTTCGGCGCTGTTGAAGTCCAGTTCAATGATGCGCTCGATGCCGCCCGCGCCGATTACCGTCGGCACGCCAACATACATGTCCTTGACGCCATACTGCCCGGAAAGGTGCGCCGCGCAGGGCAGCACGCGCTTCTTGTCCCTGAGATAGCTCTCCGCCATCGAAACCGCGGACGCGGCAGGCGCGTAATAGGCTGAGCCGGTTTTGAGCAGGCCAACGATCTCACCGCCGCCCTTGCGGGTGCGTTCGACGATGGCGTCGAGTTTCTCCTTCGTCGTCCACCCCATCTTGATGAGATCGGGCAGCGGAATGCCGGCAACAGTGGAATAGCGCACCATCGGCACCATGTCGTCGCCATGGCCGCCGAGCGTCATGGCGGTCACATCCTCGACGGAAACCTTGAACTCCTCGGCGAGGAAGTAGCGGAAGCGGGCCGAATCGAGCACACCCGCCATGCCGACGACATGCGTCTTCGGAAGGCCGGAAAACTTCTGCAGCGCCCATACCATGGCGTCGAGCGGATTGGTGATGCAGATGACGAACGCCTTCGGTGCGTATTTCTTGATGCCAGCGCCGACCTGCTCCATGACCTTCAAATTGATGCCGAGGAGATCGTCGCGGCTCATACCTGGCTTGCGCGGCACGCCGGCGGTGACGATGCAGACATCGGCGCCCTCAATCCCGGCATAGGCATTCGTTCCGGCGAAATGCGCATCGAAGCCATCCACAGGCGAGGATTCCGCGATGTCGAGTCCTTTGCCCTGCGGGATGCCCTCGGCGATATCGAACAGGACGACGTCGCCCA
>JBQCEL010000147.1:0-2410 GCA_051960255.1 Rhizobiaceae bacterium | reverse complement strand
CCTGAACAAGGTCGACCTGCCTGCCGCTGAGCCCGAGCGCGTGAAGGAGCAGGTCGAGGAGGTGATCGGCCTCGACGCGTCCGATGCCGTGCTCATCTCCGCCAAGACGGGGCTGGGCATCGAGGACGTGCTGGAGGCGATCGTCCATCAGCTGCCGCCGCCGCGCGAGGGCAAGGCCGACGCGCCGCTGAAGGCCATGCTGGTCGACAGCTGGTACGACGCCTATCTCGGCGTCATCGTCTTGGTGCGCGTCATCGACGGCGTGCTGAAAAAGGGCCAGACCATCCGCATGATGGGCACGGGCGCGAAATATCCGGTCGAGCGCGTCGGCGTCTTCACGCCAAAAATGCTGCCGGTCGATGAACTCGGCCCCGGCGAACTCGGCTTCATCACGGCTTCGATCAAGGAAGTGGCCGACACCCGCGTCGGCGATACCATCACCGAGGACCGCCGCCCGACCGCCGCGATGCTGCCGGGCTTCAAGCCGGCGCAACCGGTCGTCTTCTGCGGCCTGTTCCCGGTCGATGCCGCCGATTTCGAGGATCTGCGCGCCGCGATGGGCAAGCTTCGCCTCAACGACGCTTCCTTTAGCTTCGAAATGGAGACCTCCGCCGCGCTTGGCTTCGGCTTCCGCTGCGGCTTCCTCGGCCTCTTGCATCTCGAAATCATCCAGGAGCGGCTGGAGCGCGAATTCAATCTCGACCTGATCGCCACCGCGCCTTCCGTCGTCTACCGTATGCACCTCACCGACGGCACGGAGAAGGAGCTGCACAACCCCGCCGACATGCCCGACCCGGTGAAGATCGCCTTTATCGAGGAGCCATGGATCCGCGCCACCATCCTCACCCCCGACGACTATCTCGGCGCCATCCTGAAGCTTTGCCAGGAGCGGCGCGGCATCCAGGCCGACCTTTCCTATGTGGGAAAGCGCGCCATGCTGGTCTACGATCTGCCGCTGAACGAGGTGGTGTTCGACTTCTACGACCGGCTGAAATCGATCTCCAAGGGCTACGCCAGCTTCGACTATCACCTGACTGACTATCGCGAGGGCGACCTCGTGAAAATGTCGATCCTGGTCAATGACGAGCCGGTCGACGCGCTGTCGATGATGGTGCACCGCTCGGCGGCGGAAAAGCGCGGCCGCGCCATGGTGGAGAAGCTGAAGGAGCTGATCCCCAAGCACATGTTCAAGATCCCGATCCAGGCGGCGATCGGCGGCCGCATCATCGCGCGCGAAACGATCTCGGCGCTGAGAAAGGACGTCACCGCCAAATGCTATGGCGGCGACGTGACGCGCAAGCGCAAGCTCCTGGAAAAGCAGAAGGAAGGCAAGAAACGCATGCGCTCCTTCGGCAAGGTCGATATCCCGCAGGAGGCGTTCATCCAGGCCCTGAAGATGGGGGATAATTGACGAGGTTGTTTCCTCTCCCCGCTGGGGGGAGGGCGGCCGGTGAGGGGTGATTTTAAGCAATTATGGATGGGAACTGCCGGAGGCAGCGGGCCTCGTGCCGGCCACCGGGTGGCCAAGCGCCCTCGTGGTTCGACAGGCTCACCACGAGGGCTACTGAGAGGCTCTCGCTAATCGCGGCTACTCCATTGACAATATGGGTCCCTCGCAGCCGGACCGGGTCTCTGACGCCTTGTAATTGGCGACCTGTCAGTAGCCCTCATGGTGAGCCTGTCGAACCACGAGGGCGCTCGGCACCCTTAATGCGCCGCCCTCACTCCTCCACCGGCGGCCAGCGCTTCACATAGGCCTCGCACTGCCGGTTCCTCGCAAGCTCCGGCAGTGCCTCGTAATCGTAGCTGATCAGCGCTTCCTTCTTGGCGCGACTCCAGCCCTTGATCTGCCGCTCGCGCGCGATGGCGTCGATGATCCGGTCATAGGCCTCGGTGAAGACGAGTTCCACCGGCCGTCGTTTCCTCGTGTAGCCGTCATAGGTGCCCGCATTGTGCTCCCAAACGCGCGCCTCGATCTCCTGCTTCGTCAGGCCGGTATAATATGACCCGTCCGCGCAGCGGAGGATATAGACGGTGACGTCCATTTTCTCCCTCCCCTGATGGTGAGCCTGTCGAGGGGTCGCACCATGGGCTTATTGAAGGACGGATGCCAAGCGCTCTCGTGGTTCGACAGGCTCGCCATGAGGCTACTGGCAGACCGCGCCAATTGCAAAGCCTCAAGGGCAAATCTGGCTGGACGGCACCACTTCATCAATCGGGACGGGCGCGATTGGCGAGAGCCTCTCAATAGCCCTCATGGTGAGCCCTGAGCCTGTCGAAGGGGTCGAACCACGAGGGCGCTTGGCGCCTCTTTGACGATAAAATTCTTATCCACACCCTCTCCGCCCTCCCCATAATCGCCTGACCGTCCTCGCGGGAACACGGGTCATGAACCGGATGAGCGTGGAGG
>JBQCEL010000146.1:0-6268 GCA_051960255.1 Rhizobiaceae bacterium | reverse complement strand
TTGGAGAACCTGCTCACCCTCATTGTTGGCGGCGGTATTTCCGACCTTTTCACCGAACGACACTATGGGGGATGGGGTCGATTTGAGCGTGGTGGCGGGGGGGTCACCGCGCAGCCACACCCGGCATCAGGCGGGAATGGTGCGGCATCTGACGGCTCGATAAGGGCGATTCCATGCATCTGGACAAAGTCAGCGAGGCGATCGCGCATTTCATCGGACTGTTCCAGATTACGACCGAACAGGCGCGGTTGCGCGACGATTATCTCGAATTCAAGGCCATGCATGCCGCCGAGCAGCCGACCACGCCGGAAGAGCATGCGCCGCTCTCCTTCCAATCTCCCTATGATTTCGACGAACCCGAGCCGGGTCTTCACTACGTTCCGGTCGGCCCAACGCTCGAGACGCTGACGTCGCCCACCGAGGTAACCGATACGCCATTGTGGTTCCCGCTAAACGGCGCATCATATCTGGTATCCTACCCCGAAAATGTCCCGATCATTTATCCCGTCCTTTCTTCAGTCATGCCGGTCTTCGAACTGCAACCTCCCGGTTCGGTCGCCACGCATATCGCGCAGATCAACAATCTTTCAGACGATGATTTCGTAAATATCGGGGCAGGGCATATCGGCTTTCACCCAATCGGCACGCCAAATATCACTCTCCTGAACCTGGTGCACGAGGCAGCGCAATTGCTGCCCGTTCCGCCGGCCTCCTTCGGATCCGAGACGGATATCGGCTCTTTCGTCACCGACACGTCAGCCGCGCTCAACGCCTTTGCGGCCGAAACCGGGGCCGCGGCGCAGGCCCCCGCCGATGCCGCCCCGATGAATGACGGGATCTCCACCCAGGCGACAATCTCGCTCGTCGACAATCCCATGAATGACGCAACCTATGTCGATGGGCAAATAACGCCGGAAGCGCCAAAACTGGACGATGTCCTCCCGCCGGCCTCGCCCCTTGCAAAGCAAATCGCGCCGACTTCCTCCGACACTGCTCTGAGCGGCGGCAACCACCTGATCGACGGCAGCGGAACGACGGCCGCCGGCACGACCGTCCACGGCCTGGGCGATTACGTCGGCAACACCGCGTTCGATCTCAACACGGGCAGCAATGCGCTGGTCAATTCCGCGACGGTGGTCAACGAGGCGCTCACAGGCGGGGTTTTCGCCACTGCGGGCAATCATTTCTCGCTTGACGCCATCATCCAGATCAACGCCTGGAGCGATTCCAGCAGTATCGGCGCCAGCCTGAGCGGTTGGGGCAATGCATCGCAGCAATCCGCGACCGCTGCATTCAATATCGCGGACATGCTCAGGATCGACACGGGGGACGATGCAGCTTCCGCCCATCCGGCGCATACGATTTTTCCGAAAGCCTGGGCGGTTACCGAGATCAACGGCAATTTCGTCTCTCTGAACTGGGTCCAGCAGTTCAATTTCGTGACTGACAACGACACGGTGGTCGCCTCTGCCTCCCACGGCGTGACGACGAATGTCGGAACCGGCGGGAACCAAGACTTCAACGATCTTTCCATCGCCGATCTCGGGAAATATTACGACCTCGTTCTGGTCGGCGGAAACTACTACGACGCCAATATCATCACGCAGACGAACGTCCTGCTCAACAACGACATCGTGGGTTCCGTGGCGGGCTTCCAGACTACCGGCCACGGTTCCATATCGACCGGGGGCAATTTGCTCTGGAACAACGCCGCGATTACATCCGTCGGTCACGGCGGAGTGGACGCATTGCCGGTCGATTACGCGAGAACGCTGGATAACTTCGCCAATGGCGACCATACGCTTTCGTCCGGCGTGTTGAACGACAGCGCGTTTCAAGGGCTGGCCGGCCTGAGGGTGCTCTACATCTCGGGCAGCATCTACAACCTTCAATATGTGCAGCAGACCAACGTGCTTGGCGATTCCGATCAGGTCGCGCTGGCGATGAATGCCGCGCATCCGACTATTGACGGTAACTGGTCGATTACGACCGGTTCCAACGCACTGGTCAATTCGGCTCAGATCATCGCCGCCGACCCCGCGTCGAAGACCTATGTCGGCGGCGATCACTACTCGGACGAGATGCTGGTCCAAACCGACATCATCCGCACCGATCATGTGCTGCAGTCGGCCAACGCCGATCATCTGGTCAACGAAGCCGTGGCTTTCCTCAGCGACGATATGATCGCTCCGCATCCCCCAGACGCCGTCTCCCACCTGACCGATCCCCTCAATGTCCATCCGGGACACAACGACATCATGCAGTCGGTGACGTCCTGATAGCCGAATTGCGGAGCCACAATGAACGAACGTGCCGAAGTGCATATGAAGATGGCGATGGAGACCGGCGATCCAAGGTCCGGCCATATCGATCCGGGCGCCTCCACGAGCAAGCCGGATCTTCGTCTCGACAAGCTCGATCGCGACTTCGATCTGTTTATGTCGGAAGTGGATCAAGCGGCCGCCGACCTGCGCAAATCGGCAATGCCGCTGTGGTTCCGCCCGGCGGAGGCCGAGAAGGAAGAGGCTGCCGCTCCCGGCCCGGACAGTGGCGACGGGCGGGGCAAGCAGGGGCGCGCCAATGAGGAGATTATCGAGCCCGACCATCCAGGCGAATCGCAGGCAAAAGGAAAGGCCGCCCCCGGCAGCCTCAAATCGATGGACGCCGACAGCGGCCCGATCAAGACCGAACAGCGCCCTTCAGCCGCGGCGCCGCGGCAAGGGCGGGAACGCCGAGCGAACGCCGGCGGTCCGGGCGATGTTTTCCACCGCCGTCTCGGGCCGATCAATCTCGCCGACAATCTCAAGGCGGGAATCCGCGCCGTTCGGCGAAACCTGATCATCGTGATGGGCTTCACGCTCGCGACCAACGTCCTGGTCCTCGCCATTCCGGTTTATCTCTTCCAGATATCCGATCGGGTGCTGACGAGCCGGTCCGTCGACACGCTGGTGATGCTGACGGTGCTGATCGCTGGCGCGGTGGTGCTCAATGCCGTGCTCGACGCCATCCGGCGTTTCATCCTGATGCGCACGGCCGTTGAGATCGCAGCGCAGCTCGGCGCTCCCATCCTGGGCGCCGCCGCGCGCGCCGCACTTCACAGCAACGGCCGCGAATACCAGACTCTCGGAGACCTGCAGCAACTGCGCTCCTTCCTCGTGTCGGGCACGCTTCTCGCGTTTCTCGACGCGCCGCTGACGCCGTTGTTCATGCTGGCGGTTTTCCTGGTGCATCCGGATCTCGGCTTCATTGCCGTGGTCGCCGCCCTGCTTTTGCTGGTAATCGCGTACTTCAACCAGAAAGCGACGGCCACCTCCTTCCATGAGGCCACCAATTGCCAGAGCAGGGCCAATCTGCATCTCGATTCCATGGCCCGCAATTCGCAGATCATCAACGCGCTCGCGATGATTCCGGAGGCGGTGAAGATCTGGGGCCAGGATACGGCGGGGTCGCTGAAAGCCCAGGTCCTCGCACAGGACCGCAACGTCATTTCGGCTTCGATCTCGAAGGCCGTGCGCCTGCTGGCGCAAGTCGCCATGCTGGGCTGGGGAGCCTATCTCTCGCTCGAGGGCCAACTTACCGGCGGCATGGTGATCGCCGCCTCGGTTATCGCCGGCCGCGCGCTCGCGCCGGTAGAGAGCGCCATCGAAGGCTGGCACCAGTTCATCAATACACGCGCAGCATACGAGCGGATTTCCACCCTGCTCAAATCCTCTCCGCTGAACTTTGAACGGCTGAAACTGCCGCGGCCACAGGGGCGGCTCGACGTCGAACGGCTGCTCTTCGTGCCGCAGGGGACGAAACGGGTCGTGCTGAACGGCGTGTCCTTCACGCTCTCGCCGGGCGAATCGCTTGCCATCATCGGCGATTCCGGCGCAGGAAAGACGACGCTCGGCAAGATGCTTGTCGGCTCGCTCCTGCCGACATCGGGTAACGTCCGGCTCGACCTGATGGACTTGCGCAACTGGGACCAGCGCCAGTTCGGCGAGAACATCGGCTATTTGCCGCAGGATGTGCAGCTCTTCCCCGGCACCATCAAGGCGAATATCGGCCGTATGCGCGAGGACGCCAGCGACGACGACATTTACAAGGCGGCCGTCCTGGCGGATGTGCACGAACTGATTTCGACCTTCGCACAGGGCTACGAAACTACAGTTGCCGCCGACGGCTCGCCCTTGTCGGGCGGCCAGAAGCAGAGGATCGCGCTCGCCCGCGCCTTTTTCGGCAATCCGCGCATGGTCGTACTGGACGAGCCCAATTCCAACCTCGACGGGTTCGGCGACGCGGCGCTCCTGCGGGCGTTGTCGCATGCAAAGCAGGAAAAGATCACTGTGATCACGATCACCCAGCGGCCGTCCCTGCTCAATTGCGTCGACAAGATCCTGCTCCTGTCCAATGGCGCCGTATCGATGTTCGGCTCCCGTCAGGACGTCCTTAAGGCGCTCGCCCCCTTGAACGCCCAGAACGCGCGTCCTGCGGTGGCGGCTCAGACAGCACAGGTGGCGTGATGGCTACAAGCATCGCGGAAGTCCATGACATCGAATGGTACAATCAGGTGCCACGCTCCATCCGCAAGCATGTGCTTATCGGATCGACTCTGGTCATCTTGGCGTTCGGCGGCTTCGGCACATGGGCGGCGACAGCGCCGCTCGCCGCCGCCGTTATCAGCGCCGGCAGCTTTGTCGCGACCGGCGAGAACAAGGTCGTCCAGCACCTTGAAGGCGGGATTATCCAGGACATACTCGTCAACGAAGGCGATCACGTCGTTGCCGGCCAGCCTTTGATACGCCTCGATGGCGTCGCCGCTCAGGCGAAGCAGCGGCAACTTTTCCTGCGCCAGGCGCGGCTGGAGGCTAACGTCGCGCGCCTCAAGGCGCAGATCGCCGACAAAGCCGACATCGAGTTTCCCCGTATCATCACCGAAAACAAGAGCGATAACGACATCAGCTCGATCATCGATGGCCAGGTTGCGAGCTTCCGGTCGGCACAGAGCCGGAAGGAAAGCGAGATTGGGCTGCTCAAGCAGAATATGGAATCGCTGAAATACCGCGCGGAAGGCTTTCAAAAGCAGAGCACGTCAATGTCCGCTGAACTCGCCTTCCTGAAAGACGAGAATGCGGGAAAGATGAAGCTTCTCGAAGAAGGGCTCATCCGCAAGCCGGAGGTCAACTCGATCCAGCGAGCGATCGCCGACGCGGAAGGCCAGATCGGCCGGCTGGACGCGGAGGTATTGGAGACGAATGCGCAGATCGAGAAATACCGCCAGCAGATCACCCAGACAGTTACCGAGATGAACCAGAAGGATCTCGACGAGTTGCAGAGCACCCAGGGCGAACTCGACGGGGTACGCCAGGAAGGGCGGGAAGCGAAAAACGTCATGCGGCGGTCGACGATAAACGCGCCGGTATCGGGAACGGTGGTGCGCATGTATTACCATACGGCTGGCGGCGTCATTGAAAGCGGCAAGAAAATCCTCGAGATCCTGCCGGCCAATGTTCCGCTCATCATCGAGACTCAGATCCAGCGCAAGGATATCGACGCGGTAAAAGCGGGCCAGAAGGCGACGGTCAAGCTGGTGGCGCTCAACAGACGCACCACCCCGGTGCTGTATGGCGACGTCTACTATGTTTCAGCCGACGCGCTGTCGGACCCGAACCTTCCGAACATGGAAGTCTATCTGGCGCGCATCCGTCTGCCGGCGAGCGAACTTCAGCGCATTCCGGGCTTTACCGCGACGCCCGGCATGCCGGTCGAGGTGATGATAGAGACGGCACAGCGGACCTTCCTCGACTATCTGACGAAGCCGATCCGCGAAAGCATGTCCAGGGCCTTCACCGAACGGTAGAGCGGTTCAGGGTCGAGGAGCCCAACCCTTTCCGCCTGGCATCCCCTTCGGCGGCATCGCCCTTTTCTGGGCCGCGATACGGAAAGGCGCGTTGGAGCCGCCATAGCCAGCATAGCCGTTCCTGCGCTCGACGATTTCGAAGAAGAAGCCCTCGCCGAAATTGCGGCTGTAAAGCTGGAAGAACTCGCCCTTCTCGTCGCGGTCGTAAAGGATATTGCCCGCCCTGAGTTTCTGGATCACATCAGGCGCGAGATCGAAGCGGGTTTCGAGATCGTCATAATAGTTGGGAGAGATTTCCAGAGACTCGAAGCCAAGGGCCGCCAGCCTCGCCGACGTTTCGAGAATATCGTTGGTGGCAAAGGCGATGTGCTGGACGCTGGAGCCGAAGCTCTCGGCAATGAAATGGCCGGCGAGCGTCTTGCGGTT
>JBQCEL010000145.1:0-4866 GCA_051960255.1 Rhizobiaceae bacterium | reverse complement strand
CCGTTGACGGTGAATGTCCGGTCCTGTTTCAGCGCCGCTTCGATCGCCAGCGGGATGACATGCGTTTCCGGCTCATGGTGTTCGCCGATCTCGCCGTCGGCATCACAACCGGCCGCATTGAAATAGCGCAGTATGACCGCACTGACCCCATGCGCTCGCGAAAAGCCCTCGATCATTCGTTCGATAATGAATTTCGACCAGCCATAGGGATTGATCGGCGCTTGCGGATGCTCCTCGTCGATCGGGGTGCGAATGGGAATCCCATAAGTCGCGCAAGTGCTTGAGAAGATCAGCCTGTCAATGCCGGCCTTCCGCATCTCCTCGAGCAGGACCAAGGTGCCGAAGCTGTTGTTGCGATAATAGAGTTCCGGCTGTTCAACCGATTCCCCGACATAGGCGTAAGCGGCGAAATGGGCAACGACGTCCGGACGATGGCGATGGAGCGCGGCCGCGATCTCTCCGGCATTGGTAATATCGCCCTCGATGAGGGGTCCCCATTTGACCGCATCGCGCCAGCCGCGCGAGAGGTTGTCGAACGCAACGACCGACCATCCTGCCCGAGCGAACGCTTTGCAGCAATGCGAACCCACATAGCCGGCGCCGCCGGTGACGAGGACTGTCTTCATTCAGCGGCGAGTTGGCGCCTGCCGCGGGCCGAGGTCAACTGCTTGTCGAAATAGGCGATGGTCTTGCCGAGGCCATCACGCAGGGATGTTTTCGGTTTCCAGTCGAGATTCGCCGTCGCATAGGCAATGTCGGGGCGCCTGTATCGAGGGTCATCGACCGGCAGCGGCATGAAGCGGACGTTGGACCGGCTGCCCGTCAGTTCGCGAACCAGGTCGGCGAGTTCAAGCATCGTGAATTCCGCCGGATTTCCCAAGTTCACCGGGCCGGTGATCTCATCCGTGGTGGACATTAACTGGACAAGGCCGGAAATGAGGTCGTCGACATAACAGAATGACCGCGTTTGCGAACCGTCCCCGTAGACCGTGATCGGCTTGTTCTGCAGCGCCTGGACAACAAAGTTGGAGATGACGCGCCCGTCATCGGGACGCATTCTGGGTCCATAGGTGTTGAAGATGCGGGCAACCTTGATGCGCAAGGCGTGCTGCCGCCAATAATCGAAGAACAATGTCTCGGCGCATCTCTTGCCTTCATCGTAGCACGAGCGTGGACCGATCGGATTGACATTTCCCCAATATCCTTCCGGCTGCGGATGGACATCAGGATTGCCGTAAACCTCCGATGTGGAAGCCTGCAGGATTTTCGCTTTGAGGCGCTTGGCCAGACCTAAAACGTTGATCGCGCCGTGGACGCTCGTCTTCGTCGTCTGCACTGGATCGTGCTGATAGTGAATTGGGCTCGCCGGGCACGCCAGATTGTATATCTCGTCGACCTCTACGTAGAGTGGGAAGGTGACATCGTGGCGGATGATCTCGAAGGCCGGATTGGAAAGCAGATGGATGACATTTCCCCGGCTGCCGGTGAAGAAATTATCGACACAAAGGACCTCGTGTCCTTGGCCGAGTAGCCGCTCGCAAAGGAATGACCCGAGAAAGCCGGCGCCGCCCGTAACAAGTATTCGCTTTGAATGCTGCAAGGCAAAAGTCTCCTGACAGCCTCCGCCTAATACGGGTTTTAGGCGAACTTGGACCCTGCGCCAGGGTCAGCCGTTCACATTCCATAACGTGTTGAAAGCGTCGGATTGATTGCGAACCGGCTCGCGCTTTTGGTTGCCGGCCTCGGCTCGCCGGCGAACCGCATCTCGTCGTGAAGCGCGCCCTCGCCGGGAGGGCAGGGTTTCCCCTTGTGATTGAGCCAAACATGCCTCGGCTGGTTCTCGTGCGGCCGATCGAGGCGAAATCTATTGCGGGAAGCCGTGGGCGTGGATCACCCTCCAGATTTCCTTGTTGACCGTGGCAATGTCCTCGATACAGGCAGAAATCCTCGCCGTTTCCTCGCTGTCGAGCGCCTCGACCTTCCCGTATTTTATCGTCTCCTTGCCGTCGAATATGCGCATCAGGTGGGTGTGCGAGATCTCCCCCTTGGCGTCGAAGGAATAAATGCAATGATTGTACTTGTTGCGCAACTTCGCCTGTTGATTGAGCCGTTCCAGAAGCGGCAGCACATCATCCCTGCATTGCCGCGGAGTCTTCCCCATTTTCGCCAGCCGCTCGACCAGATCGATCCGCGCGCGCGTCGTGTTGAGCGTCAAGAAGATGACGATCGCTGTTTCCTTGTCCACCTTGGCCAGACCGGCAATGAGATGGATGAGAAGGCTCTCGGTATTGGTCCAAGTGTAATTCAAGCGCCCGATCAAAAGCAGTATTTTCTCAAAGCCGTTCATTGCCGACCTCCGCGCCGATGCGCTTACTGCATTAGAGTTTACCGCGTGCCCAATGCGCCGGCCATATCCAACCGCGCCGATCCTCTCATCCGATGGCGGATGGCCTCCTGCCTCCGGCGTAGAGGCTTGGCCAAATGCGGGGGATCGGCCCCTCATTACCGACCAATTGGCCGATCCCGCTAATCCGATACATCCCCCGCATCAATTCCAACGGGCAACTGTGCGCGTCCAATTCGGTGCATCAGACTGCCACGGTCCCGAATGTTCGGGATGCGGCACGTCCTGCTTCCGGCAGCGTGATGGCGGCAGCCTCGCCCATGCCAACGATTGTTTGGCCAAGCATTGCAGCCACGCCGGACGGATGAGCCAGCTTTAGCGTCGGGGGTCCTTGCTTGCAGAGCGTGCCTGTTCTGGCGTTCGCGTAGTGTTCGGTACTGCAAGCAGAATCCCTATTGAGCAACCGCCGGCGTGGTCGAGACCCTTGATAGATGAATGGGGTCATACCGGGTCGGCCTTCATGAGAGGTTACGGCTATGTCTTCCAGAAACGATGCAAATCTGTTCCCGCTCGATCCCAGTCAGGACCAAAATCAGGACCAGGGCCAAGGCCAAGGTCAGGGGCAAGGTCAGGGTCAGGGTCAGGGCGAGGCGCAAGCCCAGCTTCAGGCCGCCTTGCAGGGTCAGGGCCAGGGTCAGTACCAGTCCAGCGATTCCAGCAATGATAATGCCAACGGGAACGGGAACGGCAACCTCAACCTGAACGGAAATGGCAGCCTGAACCTGAATGGCAACGGGAACGCCAACTGGAACACGTCCGACAATACCAGCACCAACACGAACACCAATACCAATACCAGCACCACCCATGTTAATGTCGATGTCGGGCTGGGCCTTTCCGGAATTGTGCCGAGCAACCGCGACGTCACCGATATCCGGCTCGACGGCGGCGCCCAGGTCGACAAGATGCTGGTCAATCATGACGGCCAGATCTTCTACAATCCGGGCGACGGCGCATCGTTCAATGATTTCCTGAACGGCTCGCTTAACGGCCCGGGAAACGACACCGGCATTGCGCAGGCGCAGGTCAACAATCTGAACGATAGCGATACGCTCGGCAGCGTGTCTCTGTCGAATACTGGAACCTTCCAGCAGAACGGCGATGCCACCGGCGGTATCGCGACGGCGGGCGCCGGCATTAATGCTGGCGGCGACGGCGGCACCGGCGGCGGCGCCGGTACGGCTAATGGCGGCGCGGGTGGCGATGGCCATAATTTCGGCGGTATCGGCATTGGCGGCTCGGCGCTTGGCGCTGCCCATGGCGGCGATACGACGGGCGGCGCGGGCGCGGCTGGTGGCGCCGGAACAGGGCTCGGGCTCGGGCTCGGGTTCGGCGCGGGACTGGGCCTTGCCGGCGCAGCCGGCGCGGCTGGCGGCGATGCCAATGGCGGCAATTCCAACGGCAATGGCGGCGCCGGTTCGGGTTCCGGAGCGTCTACCGCTAATGCTGGAGATGCTGGCAACGCCCATTCCGGAAATGGCGGCGACGCGGCTGGCCTGGGCCTTGGCGCGGCAGGCAGCGGTGATGGCGGCGGCGCCGGCAGCGGCGACGGTGGTGATGGCAACGGCCTCGGCCTCGGGCTGGGCAATGGCCAAGGCGCCGACGGCGGCGGGGCCGGAAGCAATGGCGGCGATGCAGCCGGTCTCGGCCTCGGCCTGATCGGCGTCGGCGTCGGCGTTGCAGGAGACGCAGCGAACGCGGCCGGCGGCAATGGCGGCAGCGCTTCGGGCGCCGGCACCGGCCACGGCACCGGAACCGGCGGCGATAGCGGCAATGCGTCGGGAGGCGACAGCGGCGATGCGGCTGGCCTCGGCCTCGGTCGCGGTATTGGCGGCGACGGCGGCAACGCCAGTTCGGGCGATGGCGGCGACGCGTATTCGCTCGGCCTCGGACTGGGCCACGGCGGCAATGCGGGCGATGGGGGCATGGGTGGCACAGCCGGTGACGGCGGCGGTGCGCTTGCGCTCGGCCTCGGCGCCGGAGAGGGCACCGGATCCGGCATCGGCTCAGGCATTGGCGGCGCTGGCGGCGCTGGCGGTTATGCCTGGGGCGGCGACACGATCGTGGTTCCCACGGCAGGCGCCGGCACGGGCGGCGCGGCAAACGGCGGCGATGGCGGCTACGGTGGCGCGGGCGGCATCGTGACGAACGGAGCCGGCGGCGCTGGCGGCGACGGCGGCATGTGGGGGTCCAACAATGGGCATGACAGCTATGTCAACGGCCTATCGCAGGCTCATGCCGATGCGACCATCGATACGAGCGCCTTCAACCAGAGCATCGTCATGGGCGCCAACATGATGGAGAACCTGCTCAGCCAGACTGTTGTCGGCGGGAATTACGACCAGATGACCGACAGTCACTCTTCGTGATCGGGTCGCATTGAGAGAGGTGGCGGCGCGGGCGCCCCGCACCCACACCCCCCCGCACGCGGGAAAGGGGCCGCCACAGACGGCGCGATAACG
>JBQCEL010000144.1:0-7853 GCA_051960255.1 Rhizobiaceae bacterium | reverse complement strand
GCGCCCGTGTCATCTACAAGATGATCGAAGCGACCGACGGCAAGCAGGAGCCCGCCAAGGCGGTGAAGGCGGTTGAAGGCATGAGCTGGACCAGCCCGCGCGGCCCCGTTTCCATCGACCCCAAGACGCGCCACATCACGCAGAACGTCTATCTGCGCGAAGTGGCGAAGGTCGACGGCCAATACATCAACAAGGAAACCAAGACGTTCAAGGCCCAGCCCGATTGGGGCCTCGAAAAGAAATAGTCTTGTCCGATCCTCGCCCCTCTCCGGAAGCGGCGAGGATCGTTCAGTATTGAACCGATTTCGACCGCGAGTCTCCGATGGACCGATCCCGTGGCTTCCGCCTGATGCGGCGTCCGCAGACTGGTCCTGACGGGCATGCCGCGAACGGGGCGATCCGATGACGACGATCCTCAGCATCGCCATCGACGCGCTGGCCTTCGGGATGGTGCTGTTCATCATCTCGGTCGGCCTGTCGGTCATGATGGGCCTTGTGCGCGTGGTCAATCTGGCGCATGGCGCTTTCGCGATGATCGGCGGCTATATCGCCTCCACGATGCTGGTCGATGCGGGCGCCGGATTCGCTTTATCGCTCCTGGTCGCCGTACTCGGCACGATCGCGATCCTGATGCCGGTCGAATATCTTCTCTACCGACGCATCTACAGGAACGCCGACGCCTTCACGCAAATCCTGATGACGATCGGCCTTACCTTCCTGATCATCGGCATCGCCAATACCGCCTTCGGACCGACCTCGAAGCCGATCCCGCTTCCAGCAGTGCTGAGCGGTCCGCTCGATATCGGCTTCCGCTCGGTGCCGGCGCATTATCTGCTGGTGATCGGCTGCGGCGCGGTGACGGCGCTGGCGCTCTGGTTCATCCTGGAAAAAACGCAGTTCGGCACAAGGATAAGGGCCTCCGTGGACAATGCGGCTATGGCCGAGGCGCTCGGGATACGCACGGAAATTCTTTATGCCGCCGCCTTCGCGCTTGCGGTGGGGCTTGCCGCGCTCGGCGGCGTGCTCGGCGCGCAGTTGCTGCCGATCGAGCCCTATTACGCGCTACGCTACATGGTGGTCTTCCTCGTCGTCGTTTCGGTCGGCGGCGCGGGCTCCATTCTCGGCGCCATCGCCGCCTCTCTCATCCTCGGACTCGCCAGCACGCTCGGAAAATATCTGGCGCCCGAATATGGCGACTTCTTCTTCTATCTGACGGTGATCATCGTCGTGTTCATCTTTCCCCACGGTCTGCTCGGAGCCAAGGAGTGAGCGGGGCAATCAAAAAGGGGAAAAGCCCCTCGGGTACGCCGGACTGGATCAAAGGCGAGGCGGCGGCGCTGGCGCTCATGGCGGCGTCAGCAGTCGTCGGCTATGGATTTTTCCCGGACGATCTGGGGCTTCTGACCCGCATCATCGCCATTGCCTGCCTCGTATTGTCGCTCGATCTGGTCATGGGCTATTGCGGCGTGATCACCCTCGGCCAGGCGGCGCTTTACGGAACGAGCGCCTACGCGGTCGGCAATGCCTGCATCGCAGGCGTCACGGACCCGATCGCTCTTTTGGCGGTCGGCATCGTCGCGGGCGCGCTCACCGGCGTCGTTTCGGGCGTGCTGATCACGCGCTTCTCGGGCTTGCCGCAGCTGGTCATATCGATCGCCTTCGGCCAGCTTGTCGCGGCGCTGGCGAACAAGCTTTCGGCATTCACGGGCGGCAGCGACGGCCTGTCCGGCATAGCGCCCTCCGCCCTTTTCGGCGTCTTCGATTTCGATCTCGTCGGCAACACCTCGTTCGGCTTTTCCCTGGCGGTGCTGACGATCGTGATGATGCTCTTGTTGCGCTTCGTCCGTTCCCCCTTCGGCCTGATGTGCCGCGGCATCAGGGACGATGCGCTGCGGGCGCGGATGATCGGCACTTCCGTCTATCCGCGCCTGATCGCCATGTATGCCGTTTCGGGCGCGGTCGCCGGCGTCGGCGGCGCGCTTTCGGCGATCAATGTCGGGGTCGTCGGCCTCGACAGCGTCAGCTTCGAGCTTTCCGCCGAAGCGCTGGTCATGCTTGTGGTCGGCGGCGCAGGCAGTCTCTGGGGCGCGCTTTTCGGGGCGGTCCTCTTCCAGATTTTCCAGCACATCGTCGGGGCCGCGAGTCCCTTCCAATGGATGACGATCGTCGGCCTGGTGCTGGTCGCAATCACCCTGTTCGCGCCGAAGGGCATCTACAGCGTGGTCCGGCGCGGCGTCGGGATCAGACGATGGCAGGCGCCGTCATGACGGAATTGCTGCGCCTTGCCAACGTCCAGATGGCGTTCGGCGGTTTGAGGGTGACGCAGGACGTGTCGTTCACGCTCAGCGGCGGCGACCGGGTCGGGCTGATCGGACCGAATGGCGCCGGCAAGACGACATTGGTTAATCTGGTCACGGGGGATATCCGGCCCAGCGCAGGCCGCATCCTGCTCGAGGGGGAAGACATCACGCATTCCAGCATCGCGCATCGCGTGCGGCACGGCCTGGTGCGCACATTCCAGATCACTCGCCTTTTCAGGACGCTGACGGTCGCCGACAATGTTGCCCTGCCGGTGCTGCAGCGGCGCGGCCTTGCCGGCCGTTTCCTGTCATCCGCGACGGAACGGCCGGAGGTGCGGGCCGAATGGATGGAGATCCTCAGCGTCATCGGTCTTGAGAAGAGGGCCTATGACCCGATCGACGTGCTCGCCTATGGCGAGCAGCGCCTCGTCGAAATCGCGATCGCCCTTGCCTTGAAGCCGAAGGTGCTTCTTCTCGATGAGCCGGCTGCCGGCGTGCCGCACGAGGAAGCGCACCGGGTGCTCGACGCTATTGCCGCGCTTCCCCGCGACATCGCCATTCTGATGATCGAGCACGACATCGATCTCGTCTTCCGCTTCGCGAACAGGGTGCTTGTGCTCGCCAATGGCGCGCTCATCTTCGAGGGATCGCCGAGGGATGCCGCGCTCGACGATCGCGTGAGAAGCGCCTATCTGGGGAGCTACGCCGATGCGCGCCGTCCCGCTCAGGGTTGACGACCTCACGGCCGGCTACGGCCGGACAGAGGTGATCTCGCATGTCAGCTTCGACGTCCCCGCGGGAAGCCGCACGCTCATCCTCGGCCGCAACGGCGTCGGCAAGACGACGCTTCTCGCTTCGTTGATGGGCCTTTGCACGCAGCATGGCGGAGCCATCCAACTCGGCGGCGAAGACCTGTCGGGCAGGAAGACCTCGCGGCGCGCGATGCTCGGCATGGGCTATGTGCCGCAGACGCGCGACATCTTCCGTTCGCTGACCGTCGAACAGAATCTCAGCACCGGCATCCGCGCAGGCAGCGACGCCCGGCTGGAAGAGGCCTATGAAATATTTCCCCGCCTTGCCGAGCGCCGCCGCAATATGGGCGGTCAGCTTTCCGGCGGCGAGCAGCAGATGCTCTCCATCGCCCGCACCTTGCTGGGGCGGCCGTCAGTCCTGCTGCTCGACGAACCGCTGGAGGGTCTGGCGCCGATCATCTGCGACGAACTGATGGCGACCATTACAGACCTCTGTTCCTCGCGGGCGATTACGATCATCCTGGTCGAACAACAGATCGAGCGCGCACTAGCCTTCGGAGAGGACGCGCTGATTATCGAGAAAGGCCGGATCGTTTGGAAGGGCGCGGTGACGGCGCTCAGATCCGACCACACGCTCATCGACACCTATCTTGGTGTCGGCATCCGGTAGAGCTTCGAAGCGTGGCGATCCTCAGGGGCCCGCATGTTCAAAGGAAGGAACAAATTCCCTTGACGCCAAGATTAATTTAACAATAATCGCCCGTATGTTCGATTATCGCACGTCATTTCATTGAGGAAATCGGGCGCTGCTCGCGTTCATCCTTGGTGGACGAGGAGGAACCAGCATCATGATGAGCCAGGAACAGAACGATCTGATCACCCGCACCGGACCGGCCGATCCGGCCGGCAAGCTGATGCGCAAATACTGGCAGCCGGCGGCGCTGGTCGATGAGCTTGAAGGGCCGAGGCCGGTCAAGGCGGTGAAGCTGTTGGGCGAAAATTTCGTTCTCTTCCGCGACGAGAGCGGCGCCTACGGCCTGCTCGACCGCGACTGCCCGCATCGGGGCGCCGACCTTGCCTTCGGACGGCTCGAAAATGGCGGCTTGCGATGCGCCTTTCACGGCTGGCTCTTCGACAAGGACGGGCAGTGCCTCGAGACGCCCGCCGAGCCGGAAGGCTCCAACCTCTGCAAGAACATCCGGCAGCGCGCCTTTCCGGTGGTCGAGCGCAGCGGCATAATCTGGGCGTATCTCGGCGAGGGCGAGCCGCCGGCTTTTCCGGAGATCGACTGCTTTGTCGCGCCGGAGCCCTACACTTTCGCCTTCAAGGGCCTGATCGAGTGCAATTGGCTGCAGGCGCTGGAAGTGGGCATCGACCCGGCGCATGCCTCCTTCCTCCACCGGTTCTTCCACGACGAGGACCCGAAGGCCGCCTATGGCAAGCAGTTCCGCGCCGCCTCGGCGGACAGCGACCTGCCGATGACTAAAATCCTGCGCGAATACGATCGGCCGATCATCAATGTCGAGCATACAGAATATGGGCTGCGGCTGATCGCTCTGCGTGAGATCGACGGGGAGCGCACGCATGTCCGTGTCACCAACCAGCTCTTTCCGCATGGCTTCGTTATTCCGATGAGCGCCGACATGACGATCACGCAATGGCATGTGCCGGTCGATGACGAGACCTGCTATTGGTACGCGATCTTCACCAGCTATGGCGCGCCGGTCGACAAGCAGAAGATGCGCGACCAGCGGCTCGAACTCTACGAATTGCCGAATTACATCTCGCGCAAGAACAAGACGAACGATTACGGCTTCGATCCGCATGAGCAGGCGACGGAGACCTATACCGGCATGGGGCTGGACATCAACGTGCACGACCAATGGGCGGTCGAATCGATGGGCCGCATCCAGAACCGCACGCGCGAGCATCTCGGCCAGTCGGACAAGGCCATCATCCAGTACAGGCGTCTCCTGAAGCAGGAGATCGAAAAAGCCGTTTCCGGCGGCAAGCCGTTGCTCTTCCTCGACGAAGCGCATGCGCGGTCGATCCAGGGGCCGGCGACGATGGACGGCATCGGTCCGACGCGCGGCTGGGAAATTTATTGGATGGAGGTCGATGTGAAGCGGCGGCGAGCCGCCCCTTGGGCCGCTCCGGCGCCGGAAGAGATCACCACCAAGCTGCCGCATCTTTCCGCGGCGGAGTAGAGGGGTTCACAGGAGCGGGGCGACCGCTTTCGAGCATTCGCGCAAGGTCTCGATGACGCGGTTCCTGTAGGCCCCGTCGGCAAGGCGCGATTCGCTGCCTGAAATGCCGAGCGAAGCGGCCTCGCCGCTTTCCGACCTGACCGGCGTGGCGATGGCGGCGACGCCGGCTTCGAACTCTCCTTCGACAAACGCGAATCCGCGCTTTGCCGTCAGCGCGATATCGGCGGCAATGGCGTCGCGATCCATCACCGTGCTGTCGGTGAAACGCTCCAGCGGCGCGTTGGCGATCAGTTCGCGTGCTTTTTCCGACGGACAGGCCGCGACCAGAGCCCGACCGATAGCGCTCGGAAGCAGGGGCACCCTGCTGCCGACGGTGAAGCCGATACTCGCCGGTCTGCTGTCGGAGCCGGCATGGGCGACATAGACGGCGTCGAGACCGTCGATCATCGCCATGGAGATGGCGTCGGAAATCTGCTGCGAAAAGGCGCGCAGCACAGGTTCGATCGTCTTTCCGAACTGGTGCGCCTGGAGAAAACCGCTGGCGAGGACCAGGATGCGCGGCGTCAGCGAGAACACCCGCTCGTCCTGCCTGACATAGCCGAGATGAACGAGCGTCAAGACCAGCCGCCGGGCGGACGCTCGGTCCAGTCCCGTTATCCTTGCGATCTGCGGAAGGGTCAGATGCGTCGCGCCCGTATCGAACGCCTTGAGAACGCTCATGCCCTTGGCGAAGGTGAGCGAGATGTCCCGGTCGGTGATTTCGCGCATTCCGGCTTCGCGCTGCATCAGCTTTCTTTCCCCTCGACGGCAGTATGAGTAGCCGTTGCCATGCTGCCGGTCGAGTCCCTTGACAACCTTTCGCCCCCTTTACAACAGTTGTTTTAAATACCATTTGCTCAATTATAGCACATTTGCTATCTAATTTAGCGATGGATTAAGCAGATGATGAGCGCGCTCGGCGCGATATTCATGACGGCAGGCGGAGGGACGACTGCGGTTCAGGCTCCGGCCGGCAGCACCTTGATGCAGGCGGCGATCAGAACAACATACCCGGCATCGAAGCCGAATGCGGCGGAGTCCCGTATTTGCACGTCCATGTTTATTGGACGAAGATGATCGTGCGAAGGCCGGCAATGTGAGCGCCGAGGACAATGAAGTGCTGAAGCAGACAGCGGCCGAGCGCCGCAACACCAGCCGTTTGTCTTGCCAGATCAAGCTGACGCCGACTATCGATGGTACTGTGTTCTTTCTTCCGGAGACCAAATATTGAAAGCCGGGGCGGTTATCATCGGCGCGTCGCATGCGGGCACGCAGGCCGCGGCAGCCTTGCGCCAGTCCGGCTGGCAGGAGCCGATCACGCTCGTCTCGAACGAGGGCTGCCTGCCCTACCACCGGCCGCCCCTATCGAAGGGGTTCCTCTCCGGCCAGCAGGCGGAGGACCAGATTCTTCTCAGGGGAGAAGGTTTCTACCGCGATCAGGACATCACCCTGCTGAATCGCGCTGAGGTGACGCAAATCCTGCCGGATCGGCAGGAGGTCGAGGCGGGCGGCGCGATGCTGCCCTACACAGCGCTCATCCTTGCGACCGGCGCCTCCGCGCGCAGGCTTCCTGTGCCCGGACATGCACTCGAAAACATTCACATGTTGCGCAGTCTCGCCGATTCGCGGCTATTGAAAGAGCGCCTCACGGCTGCCGAAAGGATCGTCATTATCGGCGGCGGCTTCATCGGCCTCGAAGTGGCGGCAACGGCGGCCAAGGCCGGAAAGGCCGTCACAGTAATCGAGGCGCAGGACCGGCTCATCGCAAGGGCGCTCCCGCCTCTGCTTTCCGACTATTTCAGGGACCTGCACATCCAAAACGGCGTCGCTTTCAGGCTGAATGCGCGGCTGGACCGCTTCGAGGCTGAAGGCGGGCATGTCAGCCATGTCCTCCTCGCCGATGGCGAAAGGCTTGCCGCCGATCTCGTCCTTGTCGGCGTCGGATCGGACGCCAATTGCTCCCTCGCCCGGCAGGCTGGGCTGGAGATCGCCGCCAGCGGCATTCTTGTGGATGCCTGCTGCACGACGAGCGCCGCGTCGATATACGCCATCGGCGATTGCGCCGCCCAATTCAACGACCACACCCAAATGGTGATGCGCGTCGAATCCGTGCAGAACGCCACCGATCAGGCGCGGACGCTCGCCGCGCATCTAACGGGCAAGCCCTTGCCGGCGAAAGGCGCCAACTGGTTCTGGTCGGATCAATATTCGGCCAAGCTTCAGATGGCGGGCATTATGCGCGACGGCTGTGATCTTCTATTGCGCGGCGATCCGCAATCCGGAACGTTTTCCCTTTTGCAGACGGTGGACGACCGTCTGGTTGCTGCCTTCTCGGTCAATCGAGCCGGCGACCATATGGCCGCGCGGAAGCTGATCGCCTCCGGCGCGCTGCTTGATCGGGCCGTGGCCGCCGATCCGGCCGTGCCGCTCGTCAAGGCTGTCGTCGAAATGGAAAAAGCGTAGTGTTGGCCAGTGCTGTGGCGCAGCGTGCGACGCTGTGAAATCATAGCCGGGAGGAGAGAACGGGTGGCGAGGGATTCACGAATAAGGCTGGA
>JBQCEL010000143.1:0-2777 GCA_051960255.1 Rhizobiaceae bacterium | reverse complement strand
TTATCCAGCATATTCAGGACGGAACACCCGTGCCGCGCAGCTTTCGAAATTTCCCGGCGACGCTCTCCGCATGAACGAACCCAAGCTCGACGCCGAAGCCGCGCGGCATCGCATCGCCTTCATCACCATCGGCCAGGCGCCGCGCGATGACGTGGTGCCGGAAATCCTCGGCATGATCGAACGGCCGCTGCTGTGCGACCAGTTCGGCGCGCTCGACAACGCTTCTGCCGAAGAGATCGCCCGCCATGCGCCGGCCCTTGGCGAGGAAAGCCTCTATACGCGGCTCGTCAGCGGCGATCATGTGATCGTGTCTTCCTCGTTCGTCGAAGGCCGCCTCGATGAAGTCGTCCGGCGCACCGACGACGCCGGCTACGACCTGATCGCGATCATCACCACCGGCGTCTTCCGGCCGTTCGGCGCGCGCACCCCGCTCGTCAACGGCCAGCACGTCGTCGACGCCTGGATCGAATCGCTCGTCATGGATGACAGCCGCATCGGCATCATCTATCCGCTGAAACGGCAGATCGCCGAGCGCGATCTGCGCGGCCACGCGACGACGATCCGCAATCCGCGCGCGCAGGCCTCCTCCGGCGAAAGCAGGAGCCTGGAGGAAGCGGCCGCCCAGTTGAAAGGCTGTGATCTCGTCCTGATGCACTCGGTCGGCTATACCGAGGCGATGGCGCAGCAGGTCGCCGGCCTGACCATGGCCCCGGTCGTCACCGCCCGCCGGGTGATCGCCGGCGCGATAAGGCTGCAATTGATGCAGATCGACGAGGCGCCCGAGATCAGTCCGACCGATATGGTCGAGCGCCTGCCGGTGCGCGGCGAACCACTGACCCGGCGTGAGCGCGAGGTGGTGACGCTCGTGCTCGACGGCCTTTCCAACAAGCTGATCGCGCGCCGTCTCGGCATCAGCTACCGCACGGTCGAGATTCATCGCGGCCGCGCCTTCGGCAAGCTCGGCGTTGCATCGGCCGCCGATCTGATCCGCCAGATTCTGCTCAAGCGCCGCCCTTGATTACGGCCTCGTACGTGTTCCCACGTATTGATCGGCTTTCATTCTTCCGTACCGTGACCCGAACTCGGCGCCTTGCCGGCGCTGGAACGGGACACCTTCCACGGGAGATTTCAGGTGGCCAAGCGCACTGCTTTCGTAACCATCGGCCAGGCGCCGCGCAGCGACGTGACGCCCGACATCCTGGCCGAAGTGCGTACGCCGCTTACCGTTAGCGAGTTCGGCGCGCTCGACGGCATGGATGCCGATCAGGTCCGCGCCATGGCGCCCGATAAGGGCGAGGAACGACTGGTCACAAGACTGAAGGATGGCGCCGAAGTCATCACAGGCAAAAAAAAGACGCAAAAGCGTCTGCAGGCCCTTTTCACGCGTCTCGACAGCGAAGGCTATGATCTGATCGTGCTTCTCTGCACCGGACATTTCGAGCCGTTCAGTGTCAAAACGCCTTTCCTGGAGCCGCAACTCGTCGTCGACAATTTCGTCAAGGGCCTGTCCTATGGCGCAAGGACGCTCGGCGTACTCGTCACGAACTAGAAGCAGACCGAGGAATTCCACGGCATCGCCGGACTGGAGGCAAAGATGAGTTCCGCCACCCCCTATGGCGCGCCGCGCTTCGCCGAGGCGGGGCGCGAACTTGCCGATACCGATGTCATCGTCATGCATTGCATGGGCTATTCGGAGGCAATGCGGCGCGAGGTCGCCGAGGCCGCGCGCCGGCCGGTGCTGCTCTCGCGCCGCATGGTCGCGCACGCCATCGACTTGCTCGTCTCGTGACGGCGGCTCAAGCAGAAAAAGAACAAAGGAGGAGAGAAATGAATTCAGTCCCGGCAAGAATGAAAGCGTTGCCGCTTGCCCTCGCATTAGCGACGGCTGCGTCCCTTACCATGAACGCACCCGCGCAGGCCTTTGAGAAAACGTCTCAGGGCAATGTGCTGGTCTTCGGCGGCCGCCAGCCCGTCCCCAATCTCGATCCCAGCCAGAAATATGACTGGTCGACACGCATGCTGCAGCAGTCGGTCTATGATGCTCTGGTCAAGTATGAAGGCGACCCGGCCGAGATCAAGCCATGGCTCGCCAAGAGCTGGGACGAAAGCGCCGACGCGAAGACATGGACCTTCCACCTTGTCGACAACGCCAAGTTCCACAATGGCGATCCGGTCGATGCCGAGGCGATCAAATATTCGTTCACGCGGACGCTGAAGATCGGCAAGGGGCCGTCCTGGATGCTGTCCTCCGTGCTCGCGCCGGACGGCATCGAAGTCGTCGATCCGCATACGATCCGCTTCCATCTCAAGGAAGCCTATGCGCCGTTCCTGTCCTTCCTGCCCTGGTGGTACATCATGGACCCGAAGCAGGTAAAGGAGCATGAAAAGAACGGCGATATGGGCCAGGCCTGGATGATGGAGCATGCCGCCGGCAGTGGGCCGTTCAAGATCGCGCGCTGGCAACAGGGCACTCTATACGGGCTCGCGGCGACCGACAATTACTGGAAAGGCTGGCCCCACAAGACGCATCCGGTGGGGATCATCTACAAGCTGATGCGCGAAGCGGCGACCCAGCGCGCCGCGCTCGTGCGCGGCGACGCCGACATCGTCGAGGGCCTGTCGCCGGACGACTACCAGGTGGTGAAGTCGATGCCCGGCATCGCCATCGAGAACCATCCCGGCATGACCACCTTCGGCGTCATGTTCAACACGGCGAAGGGGCCGACCTCGGATATCAATCTGCGCAAGGCGATCGCCTATGCCGTGGATTACGATGC
>JBQCEL010000142.1:0-13668 GCA_051960255.1 Rhizobiaceae bacterium | reverse complement strand
CACGGCATCGCCATGGAACAGGGCATGGCGGCGGCGAGCGCAGCGGCCGCTTCGGCGGAAGGCACGTTGCAGGACATCTTCAATGCCGCCGCCAAGGGCTTCCTGAACGCCGTCGGCGCCTCCAGCGGCCCGCTCTATGCGACCGGCCTCCTGCGCGCCGGCAAGGCGGCAGGCGCCAGATCGTCAATGCCGACCGACGAATTGCGGACCGTCATCGCCGCCATCCGTGACGGCATCGCGCAGCGCGGCAAGGCGGAAGCGGGCCAGAAGACGATGCTCGACGCCTGGGGCCCTGCCGCGGAAGCGGCGGCAGCCGGCGAGCCTCCGGAAAACATCGCGTTCGCCGCGCAAAAGGGCGCGGAAAGCACGAGCCGGATGGTCGCCGCTATGGGCCGCGCCGCGCGCCTCGGCGAGCGCTCCATCGGCCATCCCGACCCCGGCGCGATCTCCGCCGCCATGCTGATCGCGGAGATTTGCGCGGTCATGGACCGCTGAAACAGCGTCCGTGGACTGTGCTTAAGGCATCAAATCCATCTCGAGATGGATGTAGTCGCCACGGTAGGTGGATTCGCCGAGATAGATCACGGCGCCGTCGGGGCCGGTAAAGACGCACCGGATTTCCGCGACCGGCGTGTTGACCGGAATGTCCAGATTCTCGGCGACCTCGACATCCGCGGTCGTGATATTAAGCGTCTGATGCGCCTTGGCGATTTCGACGCCCGGCAGAGTTTTGAATAACGGGATGACGACTTCGTTGCGGAACCGTTCCGGCGCGCGCCGAAAGACGCGCTCGTCGATGAAGATCGAGACGACGCAATAGCGTTCGCCATTTCGCGAATGGACGCGGCGCATGTGGAAATAATCCGGCGCCGGAAGACCGTCGCGCTCCTTCAGTCTCGGCAGTTCACGAGATTCGATGATGTTGTCGACGTCCGGCGTATCGCCGCGATACATCTCAACGAGATCGGCGAGCGTCGTCTGGACCATCAGACGCCGGGAGCCGCCGACTTCGCCCGTGACGGAGGTGCCGCGTCCGCGTTGCGGTGAGACCAGTCCTTCGCCCGCAAGTAATTGGATCGCCTGGCGCACGGTGACGCGCGCCACCTTGAACTCGTCCATCAGCCGCTCGATCGAAGGTAGCATCTCGCCGCGCGGCCATACGCCCCGCTTGATGCGGTGACGCATGATGTCGGCAAGCTGGACGTAGATCGGAATCGGCCCTCGATCGAACATTCAACGACACTCCCAAAAAAAAGCTTGCATCAAAAGTTCTATTGTCAGAATGTTTAGGACGTTTTACGACGAACACCGCGGGCGGGCAACCGTCGAAGTAACCTTAGCGCCGGAAACAGGGAAGAGGCAGGCTCGTAGCTGGACGGGGAAGAACGATTTTTCCGCCATGGAAGGAAGGGGAGCAGGAAAAGGCGGCGACCGCCGCAAAAAGGGAATCCGGGCGATCGCTGCGCTGTGCGCGAAAATCCTATCATTGACGGGGGCCGGACCAACGCTCGGCGAAGACCGGAGCCGCATCGTTGCAAACGGGAGGAGATCACATGACGAATGAAAACGACGGCAAACGCGGCAGCGGCATCATCATCGGCCGCCGTGCGCTGCTCAAGACGACCGCTGCGGGCCTTGCCGTACTGGCCGCGCCCGCGGTTTTGACAGGCCGGGCGGAGGCCGCGGCAAGCGCGGCGGGCCTTTCTTCGGTCAAGAACGCGAAGATCGACTGGGGTCAGGTCAAGGGGGCGTCGATCACCATCGGCGTCATCCCCGCCGGCTATTTCAACAATCTCGACGCGGTGCTGCCGGAGTTCAGCAAGCTGACCGGCATCAATATCCGGCTGGAAAAGACGCCGCCCGGCGAAATCAGACAGAAGGCCGTGCTTGACCTCTCGAGCAAGACCGGGACTTGGGCGAGCCATGCCGCCGATCCGATGTACTACCCGCTCTATGTCAAGAACAAGTGGATCGAGCCGCTCGACACCTATCTCGGCAACGCCAAGCTGACGGACGATTCCTGGTTCGATTACAATGACATATTGAAAAGCTGGAGCGGCTCCACCTCGATCGATGGCAAGCCCTACGGCATTCCCTATGACGGCGAGACGACGCTGCAGATCTACCGCACCGACGTCTACCAGAAGCTTGGCCTGAAGCCGGCGGAGACGCTGGAGGACTATGCGAAGAACGCCGCCAAGGCCAACGATCCCTCGAATCGTCTCTGGGGTTGCGCGCTGCGCGGTTTCAAGGGCGCCGGCCAGAACATGTATATCTATCCGTCGCTCTTCGAGGCGTTCGGCGGCAAGTGGTTCGATGCCGATCATCATCTCGTCGTCAACGGCAAGCCGGCGCTCGACGCGCTCGAATGGTACATCAACCTACTGACGAAGGACGCGCCGAAGGGCGTTGAGAACTGGAACTGGCCTGACATCGCCGACGCCTTCAGCCAGGGCACAGTCGCTTCCTATATCGACGCCAACACCTCCCCCGCCGTCGTCGCCAATCCCGACAAGTCCAAGGTCGTCGGCAAGATCGGTTTCGCCCGCTGGCCGAAAGGCCCCTCCGGCCGGCGCGTGGCTTCGATCTGGAACTGGAGCTTCCCGATCAACGCCGCGCTCGGCGACAAGGAGAAGACCGCGACCTGGCTGTTCATCCAGTGGGCGGCCTCGAAGGAAGTGCAGGCGGCGACGTCCTACGGCTTCTCCGGCGCTTACAAGCGCCTCGGCGTCAACCGCACCTCCGTGCTGGGCAATGACGCCTACAAGACGCTGGCGAACAAGATCGGAGACACTTTCCTCGACGCCACCATGGCCTCACTCGAACATGACACCGATGTCGACTGGCGTCCGCGCGTGCCGGAATGGCCCGCCATCGGCGAGATCATGGCGACGGCAATCCAGTCGAGCCTCGTCGGCCAGGCGAAGCCCAAGGAGGCGCTCGACCTGGCCCAGAAGAAGATCGCGGGCATCATGAAGGGTTGAGCCGGTGGCGCGGACGTTTCCCGGAAATTTGGACACCGGCTTTCCGGGAAGCGCCTCAGCGTCCGCCGGGAGGAGCACAATCGTGAAGACCGGCAAGGGCGGCCTGTTTCAGAAGGAGGAGAATTTCGCCGCGCTTCTCGTCGCGCCCGCGCTCCTCGTTCTCATCCTCACGACCACCTTCCCTCTCGTCTATCTGATCTGGAACTCCTTCCAGAACATCAATCTCGCGATGCCGTTCATGAACAGCTTCGCGGGGTTCGACAATTACGTCCAGATGATGAGCGACCCCAATTTCTGGCATTCGCTCGAACTGACCGCGATCTACACGATAAGTTCGGTCGCGCTTCAGGTGGTGATCGGCCTCGGCCTGGCGCTGCTCGTCATGCAGATTCCGCGCGGCCAGGGCGTCTTCCGGGTCGTCGCCATCCTCCCGATCGTGCTCGCGCCGGTGGTGGTCGGGCTGTTCTGGCGGACATTGATGCTGGCGCCCAATTTCGGCCTGATCGATTTCGCGGTGAAGGCGCTTGGTCTCGGCGCCGTCAACTGGCTTGGCGCGCCGACGCCGGCGCTGATCTCGGTGATCATGATCCACACCTGGCAGTGGACGCCCTTCGCCTTCCTCGTCTTCCTGGCGAGCCTGGCCTCGCTGCCGGTGGACGTCTATGAAGCGGCGCGCATCGACCGCGCCAACGCGGTCAAACGCTTCATCCATATCACCCTGCCGCTTATCCGCCCGGCGCTGGTGATCGTCGTGATCATGCGCTCCATGATCGCGCTTTCCGCCTTTGCCGCGATCTTCGCCGCCACCCGCGGCGGGCCCGGCACGGCGACCGAGATCCTCAATCTATACGCCTACAGGACCTCCTTCGTGGAACTGAATTTCGGCTACGGCTCCGCGTTGGCGGTGGCGCTTCTCGTCATCACGCTCGCCGTCTCTTCCGTTCTCTTCGCCATGCGCACCGCGAGGGTGAGATAATGGCGCTCAATCCATATAAGGCGGCGAGGCTGCGCCGCAACGCGGTGCTCTATGTCGTCGCCGCCATCCTGTTGCTGATCTGGGTGGTGCCGATCGCCTGGGCGGTCGTCGTCTCGCTGAAAACGGAAAGCGAGGTGCTGGCCTACCCGCCGCAGATCGTCTTCCACCCGACGCTGGAGAATTATCGCGACGCCCTGACCGGCAGCTTCTCGATCCTGTCGAGCTTCGTCACCAGCCTGATCCTGTCGAGCGCGACGACGGTGCTCACGATCCTGCTCGCGGTCCCGGCGGCCTATGCCTTCGCGCGGCTTCGGCTTCCGGCGAAGAAGCCGCTCGGCTTCTATACGCTCGTGACGCAGATGATCCCGCCGATCGGGCTCATCATTCCCTACTTCCTGATCCTCAACAAGATTGGCTGGCTTGACAGCTATCAGGGCCTCATCGTCGTTTTCCTGACATTTTCATTGCCGTTCGCGATCTGGCTGATGGTCTCCTACATGGAAGACATTCCAAGGGAGATGGAAGAGGCGGCCTTCCTCGACAAGGCAAACCGCTTCCAGACGCTGTGGCACATCATCCTGCCGCAGGTGCGCGGCGGCATCGCCGTCACCGTGATCTTCGTTTTCCTCAATGCCTGGAACGAGTTCCTGTTTTCGGTCCAGCTGAGCGGCAACCATGTCCGCCCGGTCACGGTCGCCATGTATAATTTCGTCTCCGTCGAGCAGACGCTCTGGGCGAAGCTCGCCGCGGCCGCGCTCGTGGCCATGCTGCCAATGATCGTCATCGGCATCGCCGCGCAGAAGCAGATCGTCAAGGGACTGACCATCGGCGCAGTCAAGGGAGGAGGTCGCCGATGAGCGACGAGAAAGGCCGCGTAAGCTTGAGCGGCATCCACAAGAATTTCGGCAGCTTCAGGGCGCTGAAAGGCGTCGATCTGGAAATCGAGCCGCGGGAATTCTTCGCCCTGCTCGGGCCCTCTGGCTCGGGCAAATCGACGACGCTCAGGGTCATCGCGGGTCTGGAGGCGCCGGATACGGGGACGATGAAGGTCGACGGCGCCGACGTGACCTACGCCTCGCCGGGCGAGCGCAACGTCGCGATGGTGTTCCAGAACTACGCGCTCTATCCGCATATGACGCTGGAGCAGAATATCGGCTTCCCGCTGAAGATGGACGGCGTATCGAAGAAGCTCATTCCCGATATGGTGAAGGAAGCGGCGAGGAAGGTTAAGATCGATCACCTGCTGCACCGCCGCCCCGGCCAGCTCTCCGGCGGCCAGCAGCAGCGCTGCGCGCTTGCCCGCGCCATCGTGCGTAAGCCGCGGCTGTTCCTGCTCGACGAGCCGCTGTCGAACCTTGACGCGCAGCTGAGGCTGGAAACCCGCGTCGAGCTGAAGCGGCTGCACCAGAGCATGGACGTGACGACGATCTATGTCACGCATGACCAGGAAGAGGCGATGACGATCGCCGACCGCATGGCGATCTTCCTCGATGGCGACATCGTCCAGGTCGGAACGCCGGAGGAGGTCTTCAACCGACCGAACACGATCGATGTCGCCGCCTTCATCGGCAGCCCGCCGATGAACCTCATTCCCGGTCGGATCGAAGAGCGGAACCTGGCGGTCGGCGATCACCGCCTGAAACTGCCGGATGCGCCTACAGGCGCTTCCGGCGAAGTCATCGCGGGCATCCGTCCGAGCCATGTGCGCCTGACCGGCGTGGATGGCGTCCCCGCCAGGCTCCTGCTCTCGGAAAACCTCGGCGAAAGCATGCTTCTGAACCTCGCCATAGGCGACCATGTCGTGAAGCTGCGCCTGCCGGAGGTGCGCCGCTTCAGCGAGGGCGAGACGCTCCACCTCGCCTTCGATCCCGCTCACATCCACCTCTTCGATCCCACGACGCGTCGCCGCATCGGGTGATCGGCGCCGCACAACCCCTTTCTCCACCAACAGGTGATCCCAATGAAAGCCGTCTTCCTACTTTTCGATTCTCTCAACCGGCTGATGCTCGAACCCTATGGCGGCAAGCTTCTGGAAACGCCGAACTTCAAACGGCTGGCCGAAAGGTGCGTCACCTTCGACCGGCACTATATCGGCTCGATGCCTTGCATGCCGGCCAGGCGCGACATGCAGACCGGCCGTCACACCTTCCTGCACCGCAGCTGGGGGCCGCTGGAGCCCTTCGACAATTCCTTTCCGGAGTTGCTCAAGACGGCGGCCGCCTATTCGCACCTGATCTCCGACCATTATCATTACTGGGAGGACGGCGGCGCGACCTATCACACGCGCTACAATTCCTTCGAATTCATCCGCGGCCAGGAATCCGACCCGTGGAAGGTGATGCTGACCTCGCCAATCGAGCGCATCAAGGAGAAGTACCACCCGAGCCAGAACGATCCGAATTCGAAGCAGAATCCCTACAATTACATGATCAACCGGGAATTCATCAAAGAAGAAAAGGATTTCCCTTCGACCCTCTGCTTCGAGGCCGCGTTCAATTTCCTGGATATCAACAGGACCGCCGGGAACTGGTTTCTGCAGGTTGAGACTTTCGATCCGCACGAGCCCTTCTTCGCGCCCGAAAAGTACAGGGAGCTATTCCCGACCGACTATGATGGGCCCATCCTCGACTGGCCGCGCTACGAACGTGTCACCGAACCCCAGGAGCAGATCGACGAGCTGCGCGCCAACTATTTCGCGCTCTTGACGCATTGCGATGCGCTGCTCGGCCGCTTCCTCGACTATTTCGATGAACACGATATGTGGAAGGACACCGCCCTCATCCTCACCACAGACCACGGCTTCCTGCTCGGCGAGCACGACTGGTGGGCGAAGAACCGGATGCCGCTCTACGAGGAGATCTCGCATATCCCGCTCTTCATCCATCATCCGGATTTCGCCAGCCATGCCGGCGAGCGACGCCGAAGCCTCACCCAGACCATCGACCTGATGCCGACGATCTGCGAGCTGTTCGGCGCGAAGATCCCGCCCGAAGTCGAGGGCAAGTCGCTGCTCAGCCTGCTCGAACGCGACGTGCCGCAGCGCGACGCGGCCATGTTCGGCTATTGGGGCGGCGGCGTGAACATCGTCGACGGGCGCTATACCTATTTCTGCTATCCGAAGGACATGCTGAACCAGGATCTCTACCAATACACGCTGATGCCGGCGCACATGACGAAGCTGTTCACCGTGGAGGAGCTGAAGAGCGCGAGCCTCGTGCCGCCGTTCGAGTGGACAAAGGGGGCGCCACTGCTTCGGATCGCCCACAAGTCGAAGGCGAACACGAAGACGCACAGCTATCATTTCCCGGAAAAGATGGAGGATACCAACACGGTCCTCTACGACCTCGAAACCGATCCCGGCCAGACGACGCCGATCGACGCGCCGGAGGTAAAGAAGCGGTTGAAGCAGGAACTTTTCCGGTTGATGGCGGCCAACGACGCGCCGTCCGAAGCATTGCAACGCATGAAGGAGGCGCTCGGAGAATAGCCATCGGCGCAACGCCTGGAAGGCGGCTGAAGCTTCGGCCGCGCAGGCGTCTCGTTGCGGCGAACATTATGTGACTGTTTCAGCTGTACGCCCTCTGTGGTAAGATCAGAGCGCTGGGCTGCGGCGACGCGGCGGGGCGTCGCGCCGGTGAGCCAGCAAGAGGCGCCGAGATGCGTAATCGGTTGCGCCAGCGCAACGGGTAGGCCATGCTTCCTCTGCACGACCTTCTCGAAGCTGGTGTCTCGCGTAAAAAGCTGGCCTTCGGCCTGGCGGCGTTGCTTGTGGCGTATTTTGTCGGCGGCGTGAGCGGACGTCACGATTTCTTCCCCTGGCCTCAGATTTCCACGCTGAAAGCGCGGCTCTCCGGAACAAAAGCCCTGGAGGAAAGCCGCTATACATTCGAAAGCAACGGCCGCCTTATTGCCGACGAAACGAAAACCGCCGTCCCCTGCCCAAGGCAAACCAACCGAACCGTCGTTTTGCTCGTACTCGGCCAGTCCAACGCCGCGAACCATGCCGGCCAGCGATACCGATCGGAATATGGCGCGCGTGTCATCAATTTCTTCGGCAGCCGGTGCTTTATCGCGGCTTCGCCGCTTCTTGGATCGACAGACACGAGAGGCGAGTATTGGACGCGGTTGGGGAATTTGCTGATTGCATCGGGAAAGATCGACAACGTCATCATCGCGCCCCTGGCGTTTTCCGGTTCGGAGGTTGCAAGGTGGAAGCGAGGCGGCGATCTCAACGGGCTTTTGGTCGACACCGCGAGACAGCTTCAAGGCGCGAATTATCGCGTGACCGATGTCCTGTGGACTCAGGGGGAGATGGACTACGTCAAGGGTACGAGCACGGAAGCCTATCGCGAGCGCTTTATGTCCATGGTCGAAACGCTGCGCCAGCAAAGCGTGGGCGCCCCTGTCTATATTTCGATCACTTCGAAATGTCTCGAGCCCAGTAATGGAGGCTTCAAAACAGATGCTCCGGACAATGCAATCGTGCGGGCGCAATTAGCCCTCTCCAAGAACGGAAGTGGCATCAGGAAGGGCGTGAATACCGACGCGCTGCTCAATGAAGTGGATCGTTACGACGATTGCCACATCGGGGCCACGGGCGGAGAGAAAGTATCGCGGGCATGGACTGACCTTCTGCTCGCCGATCGCCGGACAGCGGCGATGCGATGATCACCACGCCACACAGCGACTAAAAAGGTTTGCGCGTGCGGGAGCGTAGCCAGCAGAACCCTTGGAAATGCTGGCGCGCCCGAAGAGATTCGAACTCCTGACCCCCAGATTCGTAGTCTGGTGCTCTATCCAGCTGAGCTACGGGCGCGCAAAAGGCACTCCGGTTCGGAGCGACCGTGGCGGGTTTCCTAACGGCTGAAATCGGCAAAAGCAAGCGCCCTGTCGAGAAAACTTTGCTCGCGCCGGCTACAGGTCAAGCCTGCTTGCGCAGGGCGTTGCGCGCCTGTTCGAGCGTCACGGGCTGGTCGGGTATGGTCACGGAAAAGACCGTGCGCCCGCCCCTGCTCTCCACAAGCTCAACGGTTCCGCCATGGGCGCGGACAAGTTCCTGCGCAATCGCCAGGCCAAGCCCGGTGCCGCCGCTTCGAGCGGCGCCCCGGAAGGCGGCAAAAAGGTTCTCGCGCGCCTTTTGCGGCAGGCCGGGGCCGGTATCGGAGATCAGGATGTGGCTGACGCTGCCCGTGCGGTTCGCCGCGACGCCGAGGCGTTTCACGACGGTGCCGTCGCGGTCGGCGGCCATGGCCTGCACCGCATTACGGCACAGATTGGTGAGGACGCGGAACAATTGCTCGGAATCGGCGTCAACCTCGAAGGCGGGATCGACCTGATTGTCGAACTCGATGCCGCTCTCCGGCTCTATGCCGAGCATTCCGTGGACCTCATCCACAAGCTGCCTGAGGCGTAGCCGTCTCCGCGAGGGCGGCGCTTCCTGCGTGCGGCCATAGGCAAGAACGCCCTCCGTATAGGCGACCGCCCGGTCGAGCGAACGGACGAGCTTGGGAACGAAGGCCTGGACCGCCGGCTCCTCGACACGCCTCAGGCGGTCGGAAATCAGCTGCGCCGAGGCAAGCACGTTGCGCATGTCGTGATTGATCTTGGAAACCGCCAGGCCGAGATCGGCGAGGTGGCGCCGCTCCGACAATATCCTCTGAAGCTGCGCCTGCATCGCGGCCAACTCGCGTTCGGCCACCCCGATCTCGTCGCCCCGCCGTTCCGGAACGATGATGCGGCCATGTTCCTCGGGCGCCGCCGCGAAGGCGAGCATCGAGCGGGTCATGTCCCGGATCGGCCGGATCATCATGCGGTTGATGGTGAAGAAGACGAGGCATGCCGAGAAAAGCGAGATCAGCAGCGACAGGAGGGCAATGTTGCGGGCATAGACGAGCATCGCCTGGCGCAGCCCCGCATCGGGAATGATGAGCTCGAATTCCTTCCTGCTCTTCCCCACCATGCCATAGACGCGCAGCATGCGGTCGCCGCCGAAGAGGACGGTGTCGATCGCCCCTATGATGGCCGAGCCTGGCCCGACATAGCCGACATGTATCTGCTCATCGACGTGGGGCGGCATATCTGAGACCACCATGAGGCGCGAAACGCCCGCATCCCTGACGGCGATCGCCCGCGCGCCGATCGCCATCAGCACGTCGTTACGGGCCTCGCGGCTGAGATGCGCGTCGCCCTGGCCCAAAAGAGCGCTCGACACCCCGGCCGCGGTGGCGAGCGTCTCTTCGAGCCATTGCAGGCGGAAATTCGCGATCGAGGGCAGGAAAATCAGAACTTCCGCGACCATTACGAAAAGAACGGTCAGCACGAGAAGCTTGGTCGACAGACCGCGTGTGACCGGAACCGCGCGCGGTTCCGGCCGTTCAGCCTGGCCGACGGGGCTGTTATCCGCGTCCTCTGCCATCCAGTCCTCTCCAGCCCTCCGCCAACCACCGGCGGCTTCCAAAACGGTCCGGCGGGCCTCGCGCCCGGCCACGTCCTTAACGTTCCGGCGCCGGTTTTGCATCCCTTATACAGGAGCGATGCGAAGGGCGGAACGCATGTCGGCGCTTAACAGTTCGGCTTCAGCGGCGTCGGACCGCTTTAAGCGATGATTGACTTCCCTCCGTCTTCTCCCTATAAGGCCGCCCACGCTCGGGCCGTCCGTCCGGCGCTTTTATGGTTGCGCCTTGACGGACGACACGCTCCTGTTCCCAGCAACAGAATGAAGAAGGGCCGCACGCCGCGGTATCAAAACAAATGAAGCGTACCTATCAGCCATCGAAACTCGTTCGCAAGCGCCGTCACGGTTTCCGCGCACGCATGGCGACCAAGGGTGGCCGCGCGGTTGTGGCCGCCAGGCGTAATCGCGGCCGCAAGCGCCTTTCCGCCTGATCAAGGCGAGGCTCGTGCTCACAGGCCCCGGCAAAAGGCCATATGAGCGACTTCGGAAACGAACGGAGTTTCTTGCCGTGCGCCGTGGCGAAAAGCGGCGCGGGCGCTATTTTTTGCTGGAAGTGCTCGACCGCGGCGACGGCGGGATAGCCCGCATGGGCATTACGGTCACAAAGAAAACGGGCGATGCGGTGACAAGAAACCGCATCCGGCGCCGGCTGAAAGAGGCGCTGAGGACCCATGCCGCTGATGACATGGCGCCTGGTCATGATTATGTGATCGTCGGGCGACCCGAAATCCTCGACGTGTCCTTCGATACGTTGCAGAAGGAGCTTTCGCGGCGGATGAGCGGAAAACCGAATGGATAATCAACGTAACTTCTTCATCACGATCGCCCTTTCGGTCGTGATCCTGACGTTGTGGCAGGTGTTCTACATGAACCCGCGCATCGAGGCTCAGCGTCAAGCCGCGCAGATCGAGGCGCAGCACCAGCAGGCGGCCAAGAAGACCGCGGCGGCGAACGGCAAATCCGCATCATCGTCCGCGACCAGCGGTTCCACGACCGCTACAAATCCATCCGGCTCGGCCGCCATCCCCGGCCAAACGGAAGAAGGCGCCGCCAAGCCCGTCAAGACGCGGGCGGAAGACCTTGCCGCCTCGAAGCGCATCAGGATCGACACGCCGAGCCTTTCCGGCTCGATCAACCTGACCGGCGCCCGTTTCGACGATCTGGTGCTAAAGAAGTACAAGGAAACGGTCCAGAAGAACTCACCGAATATCGATCTCCTCAACCCCCAAGGATTGCCGAACGGCTATTACGCCGAGGTCGGTTTTCTCGGCTCGAAGGATACTGGGGCCGTTCCCGGACCCGACACCGTCTGGAGCGTCGAGGGTAATCCGGTCCTGACGCCGAAGAACCCGGTCACGCTGACCTATACGAACGAGAAGGGGCTGACCTTCAAGCGGACTATATCCGTCGACGACAAATACATGTTCACCGTCAAGGATACGGTCACGAATTCCAGCGGCGCGCCCGTCACCTTGTCGAATTATGGCCGCATCACCCGCTTCTACAAACCGGAAGACCACTCCTCCTTCTATCTGCACGAGGGCCTTATCGGCGTGACCGGTAAGGAAGGTCTCGAGGAAATCAAATATTCCAAGATCGAAAAGGAAAAGGAGGTCACGCCCGGCAAATCGACCGATGGCTGGCTTGGCTTCACCGACAAATATTGGGCCGTGGCGCTGGTGCCGCCGGATAAGCAGCCCTTCCAGCCGCAGTTCGGCTATTACGACAATGGCGGCCATCCGCGCTATCAGTCCGACTATCTGACGAACCAGATCACGGTGGCGTCCGGCAAATCCGATACGCTGACGACCAGGATCTTCGCTGGCGCAAAGGAGGTCTCGACCCTCAATGCCTATGAGAAGGACCTGCATATCCGCCGCTTCGATCTTTTGATCGACTGGGGCTATTTCTGGCTCGTCACCAAGCCGATGTTCTGGCTGATCGACACGCTGTTCAAGTTCTTCGGCAATTTCGGCCTGGCGATCATCGGCACGACCGTCATCCTGAAGCTTCTCTTCTTCCCGCTCGCCAACAAATCCTACGCCTCGATGGCGAAGATGAAGAAGGTGCAGCCGGCGATGACCGAAATCCGCGAGAAATACGCGGACGACAAGATGAAGCAGCAGCAGGCGATGATGGAGCTCTACAAGACGGAGAAGATCAATCCGATCGCCGGCTGCTGGCCGATGCTGCTTCAGATCCCGGTGTTCTTCGCGCTCTACAAGGTGCTCTACATCACTATCGAGATGCGGCATGCGCCGTTCTTCGGCTGGATTCACGATCTTGCCGCGCCGGATCCGACCTCGATCTTCAATTTGTTCGGCCTGCTGCCCTTCGCGCCGCCGGCTTTCCTGCCGCATCTCGGCGTGTGGACCATCATCCTCGGCATCACCATGTTCCTGCAGATGCGGATGAATCCGACGCCGCCCGACCCAACGCAGCAGATGATCTTCAACTGGATGCCGGTCGTCTTCACCATCATGATGGCGAATTTCCCGGCGGGCCTCGTCATCTATTATTGCTGGAACAATACGCTCTCCGTCATCCAGCAAAGCGTGATCATGAAGCGCCAGGGGGCCAAGATCGCGCTCTGGGACAATCTGAGCGGCATGTTCCGACGAAAGGGACCGAAACCGGCGGAGTAACTCCGTCCCGCTATCGCCATTACGATCGAACCCGCCGAAAGGCGGGTTCTTTTTTGACCATTATGCCGGGGCGGCACTCAGCATGTCGGCCACATGCTCGGCAATCGCCAGCGAGGACGTCAGCCCCGGACTTTCGATGCCGAAGAGATTGACAAGGCCGGGGACGCCATGGGTCTCCGGCCCCTCTATGGCGAAGTCGGCGATGGCCTGTCCGTCACGGTAAAGTTTCGGCCGAATGCCGCTATAGGCCGGCTCCAGGCTGCCGTCGCGAAGCGCCGGCCAGTATTTGCGGATCTCGCTATAGAAATGATCTGCGCGGCGCGGATCGACCGCGTAATCGATGCCGTCGATCCATTCGACATCGGGTCCGAAGCGCATAGTTCCGGCGAGATCAAGCGTCAGATGGACGCCGAGGCCTCCGGGTTCCGGCACCGGGTAGATCAGGCGGGAAAAGGGCGCCCTGCCGCTCACGGCGAAATAAGTGCCCTTCGCGTAGCGGATTTCGGGAACGAAGCGGCGGTCGAGGCCTTCGATCGACGCGGCAAGTTCCGTTGCCCAGAGGCCTGCTGAATTGATGAAATTTCGGGCGAGAAGCGGGAAGGTTTCACC
>JBQCEL010000141.1:0-23956 GCA_051960255.1 Rhizobiaceae bacterium | reverse complement strand
GATGGGCGAAGGAGGTTCCGCAGCAGCCGCCGACGATCTTCGCGCCGCTATCGACGGCGAGACGGACATAGTCGGCCATCAGTTCCGGCGTGCCGGAATAATGGATTTCCGAGCCGCGGAATTCCGGAATGCCGCAATTGCCCTTAACGATGATCGTCGCGTCGGGGTCGGCGTTGGTTATGTCCAGAAGAGAGGCGAGGATGTCGGACGCGCCGACGCCGCAATTCGCCCCGACGGCGAGCGGCTTCTGCGAAAGCCCGTCCGCGACGCCATGGATATGCGCCGGCGCGAGCCCCATCATCGTGCGGCCGGCCGTATCGAAGGAACCGGTATAGGTGTAGGGCAGCCCGACCCTGATCGCGGCGTCCGCCGCCGCGCGGATTTCCTCAGGCGCGGACATGGTTTCGATCCATGCGACTTCGGCACCGCCTTCCTTGAGGCCAGCGATCTGTTCGGCGAAGGCATCGACGGCGTCTTCATAGGTGAGCGCGCCAAGCGGCTCCAGCAACTCGCCCGTCGGTCCCACCGATCCGGCGACGATCACCCGCCGGCCGGCCGCCTTCGCAACCTCCGTGGCGAGTTCTGCCGCCTTGCGGTTCAGTTCGCGCACCCGGTACTGGGCGTTGTGAAGCTTCAGCCTGTGCCGCGTGCCGCCGAAGGAATTGGTGAGGATGATATCTGCGCCGGCATCGACAAACCCTTGATGAAGCGCGCGAATCCTGTCGGGATTGCTCTCGTTCCAGAGTTCCGGCGCTTCACCGGCTTCGAGGCCCATGGAAAAGAGATTGGTTCCGGTCGCGCCATCCGCCAGCAATACGCCCTTTGCCGCGAAAAGCCGGTCAATCGGATTGTCCATGATAGCCTCGAAATAGAAGAAAGATGGAGATAAATATATAAAGAAGTCTTTATATCACGTCAATGGACTCCGTTGCGCCGGCGTCAAGGGACGTTCAGTCTGGCCGCGAAAGCCCCACTTTCATGCGCGTTGACGACCGCGGCGCGGATCAGATTATCGAAATGGCGGGTTAATGTGCGGATCGGCTCCGTCGCGTTGAGGACAAGATACATATCGCCGACATAGATGGCCGCCCTGAACGGGCCGAATATGGTGTAGGGCACCGAATAGCGCAGCCTGCCGTCATAAAGAAAGAGCCGGAAGGTCGGATAGAGATCGTCGAGCAGGCGCGCCATATGCGCCAGTTGCTCCATCCGTACCTCGCGCGGCAGGCCCGACCAGATGCCGAGCCCCTGAGCGAAGATCTCCAGCGTGTGGCGTGGCATGCAGACTTCCATATCGGTCTCGGGCCGACGGTTGTAGTCAATCCGGTATTGCGTCTCGAGCGCATGGGTTTCACGGCTTCTGTTGGTGATGCCGGCCTCGTAATCGATGAGCGCGTCGCTTCGCAGCAGGTCGGGTATGCCCGCCGGGACGTAGCGGATCTTTGTTCCGGCGGCTTCGGCGTGCCAGCGCGCCAGGAGCGTATCGTTGAAGCCGCCGGTGCTTTCCTCGATCTCGAGGCTTTCCCTGATCTCCCCCGTCAGTCCCTCGTCCTGGCTGACGCCGAGAAGCCAATCAAGCGAAATACGATACTCGGCTGCGATGTTGAGCAATGTCTCGGCGCGCGGGAGGCGGGTCGAACTTCCCGACAGCAGCTGTGACAACGCCGAGCGGTCTATGCCGACCTTGCCCGCGAAGGCGGACTGATTGAGTTCCGACCGCTGAACCAGAAGCTTGAGCCGCTCGCGGAAAATCTCGGAAAGATCGCGTTTGTCCATGGGCGTTCTCCTGCCGCTAAAGAATAGCAGCGATTACAATTCACAACAAACGATGATTTAGGTGTGCGTTATAAACGCTTAATGTACATTATCGCGTTGAAGTTGCGCTCGCCTCCTGACAGCATGTTGTCAGTAGGGTCTCGGGCTGGCGGCAGAGAAGGAATGAGGACTTTTTCCAACGCGGGAGAGCGCGCAATACAGCGGAAGCCCGCTATAGAATGGCCGACACTGGCCTTGATCGTGGTTTGCCATGCCTCGTGGGCGGGGGCTGGCTTTTTCCTTTGGCCGGCTTATCCGGTTGTGGCGCTTCTCGTGCTTACACTCGCGGTGGCGATGCAGTCGTCGCTGACACATGAGGTGGCGCACGGCCATCCCACGCGCAACGGGGCTTTGAACGAAGGGCTTGTCTATCTGCCCCTCGGCCTTGTCTGGCCGTATCGGCGCTTCAAGACCCTTCATCTGCGCCATCATGCCGACGAACGCCTGACCGATCCGTTCGACGATCCGGAAAGCTACTACCGCGCGCTCTGGCAGCACAGACAATTGCCGGCCGCATTGAGGCTGTTCCTGGAAATCAACAACACCATGGCCGGTCGTTTCTTCCTTGGGCCATGGCTCTCCTGCTTTGGCTTTTTCCTTGCCGATCTGAAGCTCGTGGCGGCAGGAGACAAGGCAGTGCGGCGCGCCTGGCTTCATCATTTCATCGGCCTCGCCGTCGTTTTGCCGATCGTCGTTTGGGGCTTCGGGATGCCGCTCTGGCTCTATGTTCTCGTACCGGTCTGGTTCGGCCAGTCGCTTATATCGATCCGCACCTTCGCCGAGCACCAATGGTCCGAGCGGCCGGAAGGACGGACTGTCATCATCGAGCGCTCGCCCTTGTCGCTCCTGTTCCTCAACAACAATCTCCATTTCGTCCACCACAAGAACCCGACCGTTGCGTGGTATCGCCTCCCGGCCCTGTTCCGGTCGAAACGCGAGCAATGGCTGGCGATGAACAATGGCTACAGCTATGCGAATTATTTCGCGCTCTTTCGCGAATTCGCCTTCAAAGCCAAGGAACCGGTCGTCCACCCTTTCCTGCGCCGGGAGCCGGAAGCGGGCAGGGCCTTCCGTCCGCGCGTAAGAACGCGTAATGTGAACGGTCTGGGCACCGCGCCGGTGCCGGCGGAACCGCCGAAGGAATGATGAGGCGTTTGCGCATTCCCCAATAATTTCCTCGCTCTGGCGGGGGCGGCCCACCGGATTTTCATGAACGGCTTTATCGCAGCGCTTCCAATGTATGACTGGCCGGAAGCCCGTATGGAAACCGATTCCGAATGGACGCTGCTGAAAGGCATGCTGAAGAGGATGGGGATAGACGCCCCGGTTTCACTGTCGCGCCGCAACGCTGAAATGCCCGCGGTGCCGGGAGGAATAAGGAATGGCGGCGGCGCCGTCATCGCCCCCGATCCTTCGACCTTGCCGCCGGACGGGCTCGATCTTCCCACGCTCTGGCGTCATCCGGCGCTTCTCCTGGGGCAGGCCTGCTGGGGCCCGATGGAGTTCGGCCTCGCCGAGCATGTGCGTGTGGTCGGGCAGCCCGACTATTCTTCCTTTGAAGGAGGGGCGGGCGCATTCTATTCAAGCGCCATCCTCATGCGCCGCGACGATGCGGGCTGGTCGCGGGATGTGGCGCCGTCCGCGGACGGCTCGGCGCTCGTTCCCCTGGAGCGGATGATGGGCGCGCGCCTTGCATATAACAGCATCGATTCCATGTCCGGCCTGATCGCGCTCACGCGTGATCTGGAAGAGCGCCATTCGCTGATAGGCCTTTTTTCGGCAATGGTGGAAACGGGCGGTCACCGCGCCTCGATCGCCTCTGTCGCGGAAGGACGCGCCGATATCTGCGCGGTGGATTGCCGAAGCTGGGCGATGGCGAAGCGCTATGAGAGCCGGTCCGAGCGTCTTGCGGTGGTCGGCTGGACGAGAAGGAGGAAAGGGCTGCCCTTCATCTCCTCTCTTTCCTGCCCCGCCTATCGCCTCGGTTAAACGTCCTCCGCCGGCGTGATTGCCTCAACCGCGCTCGCGGGAGAGTTCGCCGAGCAGCCGCGACATCTCGTCTTCCAGCGAATTGGGACGATCATCGGCTTCCGGCGCGGGCTTCGTCACGGCCGCGGTCTCGATTTCCCTTGCGAGGGCGCGGTCTATGTCACTGGCGGGAGGTTGCGTCGCCGCCGGTTTCACTGGCGGCGCGGGCTCGACGGGCGGCGCTGGATGGAATTCCTCTTCCACGCCTGCCTCATGGCGCGCGACGTTTCGCGGCGTTTCTTGCAGCGGCGGCGGCGCAACGGGATGAGGCGGAATTTCCACCCTTCGGTCCGGCACTGGGGGAGCAGCATTGGAGACAGTGGGGGGTTCCGGGACGCGCTTCGGCGCGGGAGGCGCATGCGGGACCGGAATATCGGGTTCCGGCTTTCCTATCTGCGCGGGTTCGGGAGGCCGGGGGCGTTCCGCTGCAGGTTCCTGTCTTGCCGGCGTCGGATGGACGGGCGGCGCGGCTGCGGCCACCTCCTCCATTTGGAAATGGTCCCTCTCTCCTGGTCTGGCCAGACTGATATTCTGCTCGACCACGACATCTGTCGGGCCGCCGATCAGGATCAGATGCTCGACATCGTCGCGCCTCACCAGCACCAGCCGTCGCTGGTTGTCCACCGCCGCGGCGTCCATCACCGCGAGCCTTGTCCTCCGGTTGCGTCCGCCGGCGACGAATGTGCCGGCGGTGAGATTGCGGATGATGCGCGCCAGGACCAACAGGATCAGGAGGAGAAAGAGCGCGGCGATGGTCCACATCAGTCCCGTAGCGTACTGCGGTCCGGCGATGTTTTCCAACCAAGCCCGCATAGGAAACCTCCGCTCTCTCGGATTATGTTGGGACGACTTTAGAACGGGCGCGCCGAAACCCGCAAGTTCGGATGCCCGGCCAGCTTCGCCGCGTATCGGCAAACCGAATGTGGCGATACTCAACAGGGGTGCGGAGAAGGGGATTTTATCGCCTTTTCGTTGCAAGCCCTTTCGCGCACGAAAAGAATGTGATTCAAGCAGGGAAAACAGATAACGGCTTTTCGCGGCACGAGGCAGGGGACGAAATGGCCAGGGAAACCGGCGGAGACTTCTATCCGGACCCGATCGTCGAGCAGGCGGCGGGACCGGGCGTGATCGCGCGCCTCATTGCCTTCATCGTCGCCCTCACCACGGCCGCCTTCGTCTTCGTCCTGTTCAGGGCCGATCTCGGTGATTCCTTTCTGCTTGGGATTCTCGGCATCCTGGCGATGATCGGCATTGGTTATCTCTTCGCCAGCGTGATGGGTTTCGTGCAGGTCGCGCCGCGCTCGACGGGCGAGGAGCTCTTCAAGGCCTTCGTCCACTCGATGGGCACTGGATTGGTCGTCACCGATCTCAGGCGGCGCATCGTCTATGCCAACAGGGCCTATGCCGAAATGACGGGCGCCGCCTCGACAGCCGATCTCAAGACGGTCGAGGGGCTTTTGTCTGACAGCCCCGAAGCTTCTCCCGTGATCGGACCGATCGCGAGCGGGTTGAGGGACGGCGAGGCCGGGGACGGGGAATTCCGCCTTTCCCAATCGCTGAAGCCCGGCGCACCCTCGGGCGCGTGCTGGTATCGGGCCGAGGCGCGCACGTTCCACGTGCCGGGACGTCGCCAGCCCCTGCTTGCCTGGCAATTGGCGGACATCTCCCGCGAGCGCGCTGAACAGGAGCGCTTCTTCCTCGACCTGCAACAGGCGATCGATCATCTCGATCACGCGCCGGCCGGCTTCTTCGCCGCCGATCCCGGCGGCCATGTCACCTATATCAACGCCACTCTCGCCGAATGGCTTGGTATCGATCTCGCCAGCTTTACCCCGGGCGCGACCTCGATGCCGGAAATCGTGGCCGGCGACGGAATGGCCCTGATCAGGGCGGTGAAAGCCGATCCCGGCTCGACCCGCAACGCCGTCATCGATCTCGATCTCGCGACCGTCAATGGCGAGGCGCTGCCTGTCCGTTTCCTGCATCGCGTGACGGCGACCCGGGAGGGCGCGCCGGGGCCGACTCGCACGATCGTGCTGAACCGCATGCAGGGCGAGGATTCCTCTGCCGACCTTCGCGCGGCGGAAGTGCGTTTCACGCGCTTTTTCAATTCGACCCCCATGGCGATCGCGGGGGTGGACGCGAACGGCCACATCCTGCGCACCAATGCGCCTTTCCTGTCGCTTTTCGGCAGCGAGATCGACCATGACGCGATCGATAAGGGGATTCGGCTCGACGAGGTGATCCATGAACGCGACCGCCAGCAATTCTCGCAGGCGCTCGACCGCGCCAAGCAGCACCAGGCCGACATCCAGCCGATCGACACTGTCCTGCCGAACGATCCCGAGCGGCACGTCCGCTTCTACGTCAATGCGGTGGCCGATTCGGGCGCGAGCGAAGGCGCGGAAGAGGCGGCCATCGTCTATGCCGTGGACACGACCGAGCAGAAGGCGCTCGAAGCGCAGATGGCGCAGAGCCAGAAAATGCAGGCTGTCGGGCAGCTTGCCGGCGGCATCGCGCATGATTTCAACAATGTGCTGACGGCCATTATCATGGCGTCGGACCTCTTGCTCACCAATCACAGGCCGTCCGATCCGTCCTTCCCGGACATTATGAACATCAAGCAGAACGCCAACAAGGCCGCGTCGCTCGTGCGCCAGCTCCTGGCTTTCTCCCGCCGCCAGACGCTGCGGCCCGAAGTGCTCAATCTGACCGACGTTCTTGCCGATCTGAGGACATTGCTTTCCCGTCTCGCCACCAATGAGGTCCATCTCAAGATCGACCATGGCCGCGATCTTTGGCCGGTGAAGGCCGATATCGGCCAGTTCGAGCAGGTGATTGTGAATCTCACCGTCAACGCCCGCGACGCCATGCCGGCCGGCGGCGATCTGACGATCCGCACCCGCAACGTCACCGCCAACGAATGTGCTGCCTTTGGCGCGCGCGAACTCGTGCCCGCCGACTATGTGCTGGTGGAGGCCGAGGATACCGGCACCGGCATCGAGCCGGAGGTGATGAAGAAGATTTTCGAGCCTTTCTTTACCACCAAGGAAGTGGGGAAAGGCACCGGGCTCGGACTTTCCATGGTCTATGGCATCGTCAAGCAGACCGGCGGCTTCATCTTCTGCGATTCGGAAGTGGGGAAGGGGACCGTTTTCCGTATCTTCCTGCCGCGCCATTTGCCGAAGCCGTCCGCCGATACAGGGGCTGTCGCCGAAGCCACCGCGCCGGAAACGCCCGCGGCCGCGGCAAAGGCCGCCGAAGCGCAGGATCTTTCCGGCTCCGCGAACGTGCTGCTCGTCGAGGACGAGGATGCGGTGAGAATGGGCGGGGTGAGGGCGCTGCGGTCGCGCGGCTATACAGTGCATGAGGCCTCGTCAGGCGTCGAGGCGCTCGAACTCTATAAGGAACTCGAAGGCAAGATCGATATCGTCGTTTCGGATGTCGTCATGCCGGAAATGGACGGGCCGACGCTGCTCGGCGAATTGCGCAAGATGAACCCCGACATCCGCTTCATCTTCGTGTCGGGTTATGCCGAAGATGCCTTCGCCAAGAATTTGCCGGCGGATGCGCAGTTCGGCTTCCTGCCGAAACCCTTTTCACTCAAGCAATTGGCAACGAGCGTCAAGGATATGCTCGAAAGCTGAGTAGTGGCCGCGGTGGCGCGGCAGTGGCCTATGGTCGCTGCGAAACCCGGTTTTCTTCCCTGGAACGGTATTGGCTACGAGACCCGGAGCGGGTCCTCGGGACAAGCCCGAGGATGACGGCTGCGCGGTTTGCGCGTGAGGGGGAGTTGCAAAAAAAGATAGAGCGGGAAATGATCCCGCTCCAGTCTCTTGTTTTCGACGTGATCCGTTTTCGATGACGCCCCGGCTCGCGCCGTGGCGATCACGTCTTATGCCCTCACTTCTTGCCTCTGGAACGTCACATAGGCAGCAGTGAAGATGAGAAGCATTGCGGCGATCATGCCTGAGAGTTGCGGCCAGATCAGCAATGCACTTTGGCTGAAGGGAAGCGGCGCTCCCGGAATGGCGCCCTCCAGCTGGTTGATGAACACCAGCCCGAGCGAGCGCGTCTGCGGGTTGAGCAGCGCCGACGCCGTCTCGCTGAAGAGCGTATTCGGCGAAATCCGGGCGAGCCCGGTCTGCAGTTCGACCGCGTTGACGAGAGTCATCGGGTCGGTCGGGTCGATCGGCGCAAGCGCGACGGTCAGGGCGTGAGCGATCATGCCCCAGAAGATCGAGAAGACCAGCCAGAGCGCCAGCGCCGCCAGAGCCGAGGTCGCCGCCTGCCGGAAGATGGTCGACAGGAACAGGGACAGCGCCAGCCACACGCCTGCATAGGCGAGACACGCGACCAGAAAACAGAGGCCGCGCGCGATCTCCTCGCCGCTCGGCGGCAGGCCGAGGGTGAGGATGCCGAGGCCCGTCACCAGGAGCCAGAGCGTCAGGAGCGAGATCGTCAGCACGATCATGCCGCCGACGAACTTGCCGAAAAGCAGCGCATCCCGGTAGATCGGCTGTGACAGGATGCGGCTCATCGTGCGCCGCCCATATTCGCCGTTGACCGCATCGAAGGCGAGGGCGATCGAGACGAGCGGCAGCATGAAGCCGAGGAAGGCCACGAAGGACGGGACCGGCTGCTTGGCTGTAGTGAGAAGGCGCAGGAACAGGAAGGGATCCTGACCGATCGTGTTCTTGATCTGGCCGATCGCGCCATAGACGCCGCCGAAGGCGGTGAGCAGAACGAGCAGCATGACGAAGTGGAAGCGGGCGGAGGAGAAATGGTCCGCAGCTTCCTTCCACGCGATGGTGGACATGCCCGAGAGGGCGGAGCCTTTACGCTGCATCGGCCATCTCCTGCGTCTTGAAATAGCGCACATAGACGTCGTCGAGGCTCGATTGGCTCATCGACAGGCCTTTCAGCCTGCCGCCGGCCGCGACGATCGCCGCTGCGACCTCGCCGCGCAGATCCCGGTCGGCGTCGATCTGGACGCCGCCGCCCTTGCGCGGCGTGACGCCGCGGACGCCTTCGATCCCGCTCACGGCCTGGCTCGTATCGGCCCCTTCCGCTTCGACCTCGATGATATAGACGCCGCCCAACACCTTGCCGGCGATCTCCGGCACCGTGCCGATCAGCCCCGCCTTCCCCTCGCGGAAAAGCGCGACGCGATCACAGACCGACTGCACCATGGCAAGCAGGTGTGAGGAAAGGAGCACTGTCATCCCCTCCTTGGCAAAGGACGAGATGAGTTCCAGAAGCTCCTGCGTCGATTGCGGGTCAAGGCCGGAGGTCGGCTCGTCGAGGATGGCGATGCGCGAGCCCTTGGCGACGAGTTCGGCAAGGCCGAGGCGCTGGCGCATGCCGCGCGAAAAGGTCTTGACCCGGCGGTCTGCGACCTTGCCGAGGCGGACGCGCTGCAGCGCTTCCTCGATCCGCCTTTCCCGCTCGGAGGCCGGAATGCCTGACAGCTTCGCCGTGTAGCGCAGGTTTTCCCTGGCGCTGAGCTGGTCGTAGAAGCCGATCGCATCGGGTAGATAGCCGACCTCCTGCTTGACCTTAAGAGGCTCGCGCAAGGGATTGTGCCCGAGCACGCTGACGCTTCCCGATGTCGGTTCGGTCAGGCCGAGGAGCATGAGGATGGTCGTGGTCTTGCCCGAGCCGTTTGGGCCGAGAAGCCCGAACACTTCGCCCGCCTTGACGTCGAGGTCCAGCCCGTTGACGGCGATTGTCGCGCCATAGCGCTTCGTGAGGCCTTTTGCCTCTATGACGGTCTCGCTCATCTGCGGCCATACCTCGTCACCGCCCCGGCCATGACGAGAACCGCGACGCCGATGACGCCGAGGCCGGCGAAGCCCCAAGCCGTCGAGGTCTCAACCGTGACGCGGAATTTGAGGTCGTCGGAAGCGCCCTGTCCATCGGCATTCACATCGACCGAATAGTCGCCGGCGATGGCGTTGGACGCCGGGGTGATGTGCATTTCGGCCTTCGCCTTTCCGCCGGGCGGGATCTGGTCGATCTTGGCCGGCTCGAAATCCACTTTCCATCCCGACGGCGCATTGGCTGAAAGCTTCACCGCCTTCGCGGCGGCGCCGCCGTCATTATCCACGGTGAAGGAGAAAGTGTGCTCCTTGCCGGCGACGGCGCTGCCCGAAAGCATCCCGCCCGGGCCGACGAGCGCCAGCTGCGGCTGGCCGGTAATGTCGAGCACGACCGGCGTTTCGGCCTGCGCCTCGCCGCTGTTCATGCCGACGAGAACCTTGTACTGGCCGGCCGGCGCATCCTGCGGCGGCTTGACCGACAGCTTCAGATCCTTTGACTGGTTCGCCTTGATCGGGACGGAGGTCAGTTCCTGCGAGCCGTACTGTTCCTTGAAGGTCGTTTCGAAGCCTGCCGGCGCGCGCGCGGCGAGATTGACGGTTACGTCCTTCGGGCTGTCGTTCTTGACCGTCAGATCATAATCGAAGTTGGATTTGGCCGACCCGCGCAGCGCCGGAAGCTTGGCCTCGAGCTTGAGCGCCGCGGGAGCCGGGGCGGCGAGCGTGACGTCCAGCGGCAGGGAAAGTTTTTCGCCGTCGCCGTCGCCGTTCAGTGTCAGCTGGTAGGCTTTTTCCTTGGCGCCTTTGGCCGGCGTTATCTTGACCGTGATGTCGCGCGTCTGGCCCGGCCCGACCATTGCCGCCTTGATCGGCTTGCCGTCGCCGTCGAATTCATATGTCCAGCCGTCCGGCAAGCCGTCGAGGGAAAGGGCGATGCGCTTCGGCGGAATGCCGTGGTTGGAGAGGGAAACATCGAGCGTGAAGGAATTGCCCGCGGTTTCCGTGACGGCGGGAAAATCGGTCGTCAGCCACACGCCGGTCGGTGCGTTGGCGTTGGTGCTTTGCGCAAAGGCGCCGGACGTGGCCAGTGCGATTCCGCTGGTGAGGGCAATGGCTCCAAGAATCGAATGTGAGGGTCTCATCCCCTTATTCCCTTCTGCTTTTTTCTATTTCCCCCGAGCCGGAAAGTGGGATTGTTTCCGCCTGTAACCGGGACGTGAACGACCCTGAAACATCATCCCAAATGCGGCAGGAATCCGCCAGGAACATTAAATCGACGTAATGTTCCCGACCCGGGGATCGCGGGACGGATCAGCTTTCGCCGTTCGGTTGGGTTTCTCCGTCGCTGTGAAAAAATCAGCCATGTGCCGAGAGACATGTCGCAGCCAGTTTCGCCGCGGCTTATGCTGTCGCGTTGTTTCGTTCGGATTGATGGAGTTCGGATGGCTCTTTTCGAGGTCACGCTGATACTGCTTCTGGGTGCGGTGCTCCTTGCGGGCTTTGCGCGGCGCGTGGGCGTCCCTTACCCTTCGCTTCTGGCGCTTGCCGGAGCGGCCGTCGCTTTCCTGCCGTTCGCGCCGAAAATCGAGATCGATCCGCAGCTTGCGCTCGCGCTCTTCATCGCGCCGGTGCTTCTGGACGCCGCTTTCGACACCTCGCCCAGAGACCTGAAGCGCTACGCCCTGTCGCTGACCTCGCTTGCGATCGTGGCCGTTATCCTGACGACGGCCGCGGTCGCCTGGGTCGGCTGGAGCTTCGCCGGGCTACCGATGACCGCGGCGATCGCGCTCGGCGCAATCGTCGCGCCGCCCGATGCGGCCGCCGCTGCAGCCGTGCTCGGCCAATTCCGTCCGCCCCGGCGCATCCTGGCGGTGCTGCAGGGCGAAAGCCTGCTCAACGATGCAACGGCGCTGCTTGTCTACCGGATGGCCGTGGTTGCCACCGTGGGCGCCTTGGCCGCTTCCGACGTCGCGCCGACGGTCCTGCTCGCTCTCGGCAGCGTCGTTGCAGGCTATCTTCTAGGCCGCCTCTATCTCCTGCTCACCACGCCTGTGCACGACGCCGCGAGCGGGACGGTGCTGCAATTCGTGGGCACGTTCGGTGTCTGGCTGCTCGCGGAGCGGGTCGGGCTCTCCGCCATTGTCACCATGGTCGCCTATGCGATGACGCTGGCGCAGGTCGCTCCACGAAGCATGCCGGCCCGCAACAGGATCAGTTCCTATTCGGTGTGGGAAACCGCCGTGTTCGTCCTCAACGTGCTGGCCTTTGCGCTGATGGGGCTGCAGGCCGGGCCAATCCTTGATCGACTTTCCGGCGAGAGTCGCACGGAGGCGTTCGCGCTCGCGGGGCTGGTTCTGCTGACCGTGATTTTCGTCCGGCTTCTATGGGTTTTCTTCTGCGGCACGATTGCCCGCAACTGGAAGGCGGCCCATCCGCGGCTCATTGGCGGGTCTCCGCCGCAATTGCGCGGCGACGTGCTGGTCGGCTGGTGCGGCATGCGCGGCCTGGTCACGCTGGCGACGGCCTTTGCCCTTCCGATCAATTTCCCTGCGCGGGACCCGATCGTCCTCACGGCGTTCTGCGTCGTTCTTGGCACGCTCGTTATCCAGGGTATGACGTTGGCGCCGCTGATGCGCCTGTTGAACTTCGGCGTTGATCGATCGGTGGAGGAAGATGTGTCGCGGGCCCGCGTCGCGATCCTGCAGGCGGCGATAGACAGTTTGCCGGAAAGCCGGACCGGCGCCGCCCTCGGCGTGCGCGAGCAATATTCCGCGGCCCTGATTGTCGCGAAGGACAGCGAGAACCCGCAGGGCGCCACGGAATATGACGAACTGCGCCTTCGCGCGATCGAGCATCAGCGATGCGCGCTGCAGAAGCTCCGCGCCGACGGCGTGATCGGCGACGAGGCCTATCATCGCCTGGAGGAGGAAATCGACTGGGCGGAATTGGACGCGGCGCCGGCGGGGCGGTTTCAGCCGCTGACCACGTGAACCGCGCCTGCCCGGAGGCGGTATTCGTCGCCGCCTTATTTTGCCCGAAAAGCCGGCTAGGCCACGATTTGTTGACTGCACACCGATTCGAAGTGAGGGATTCGATGAAGATGAGGATGATTGCGGCCATGATGGCCGGCGTGTTTCTGTGCGCCTGCACGACCGACCCCTATACCGGCCAGCAGAAGCTTTCCAATACGGCGGGCGGGGCGATATTGGGCGCCGCGGCCGGCGCCGGGCTCGGCCTTCTGGCCGGCGGAAACGATCGCCGCAACGCACTGATCGGCGCCGGTATCGGCGCGCTCGCCGGCGGCGCGGTAGGGGTCTATATGGACAACCAGGAAGCCGAATTGCGCGCGCAATTGCGTGGCACGGGCGTCTCAGTGACGCGCGAGGGCAACCGCATCGTCCTCAATATGCCGTCCAATATCACCTTCCAGACCGACCAGGACGCGATCATGCCGGGCTTCTATCCAACGCTCAATTCCGTGGCGCTCGTCCTCAGGAAGTTCAACCGGACGCTGGTCGACGTTGACGGCTACACGGATTCTACCGGCAGCGATTCCTACAATCTGGCGCTGTCTGAGCGGCGCGCGCAGTCCGTCGCCTCCTATCTGCAGGCGCAAGGTATCGACGGCCGCCGCTTCGCCATTCAAGGCTTCGGCAAGGCCGACCCGGTGGCGACCAATGCGACGGAAGCGGGCCGCGCGCAGAACCGACGCGTCGAGATTTTCCTGACGCCCATTACCGAGGGTTGAGGCGCAAAAGCGCTAAACTTGGCCGATTGTCTCGCACTCGGGGACGTCGGCCAGGATTTCGCGAAAGCGCTCTTGCCCCAGCAGCGCGACGGCAGTCTGCTCCGTTACGGTGGCTGCCGCGGCGGCTGCGCCCTCCCGCAGGGCTTGCGGAAGCGGCAGGCCGCGCATCATCGCCGCGATCGTCGAACCGGCAAGCGCATCGCCCGCGCCGGTCGCGTCGCTTGTACCGGGAAGGGGAAGCGGCTGGAGCGAGACGGTGCAGCCCGATAGAAAAGCGACGATCCCCGCGCTGCCCGCCGTAATGACGCCGCCTCTCAGGCCTTTTTTCCGCAGCTTGTCGACGAGTTCCAGGGAGGACAGGTCGGCCGGCGCTTCGCAGAGCATCGCGGCCTCGCGCCGGTTCATGAACAGTATGGACAAGGCAGGGAGCACATCATTGAACCGGACCACTTTGGCCGGCGAGATGGCGATGCCGAAGAGGGGCTTGCCGGCCGCGAAACTCGCAATCCGCGTCAGCGCCGCCGCCGGCAGATTGGCGTCGGCAAGGACGGAGTCGGCGGCCTGGATTGCGTCGCGGGTGGCGCGGCGCATGATCTGCTTCGGGAAAAGCTCATAGAGCGCCATGTCCGCCAGCCCTGCGATTACGTCGCCCTCGCTATTGATGAGCGCCGTGTAGCTCGCCGTCGCCCTGTCGAGGAAGGTGGCGGAAAGGTCTCTTATAGCCGCAGCTTCAATGGCGCGCGCGACGCTTTCCCCGGCCGTATCGCCGCCGCGCAGCGAAACGATCGATCCCGCCACGCCGCGCTGGACGGCGTTGCGAAGAGCGTTGAATGCGCCGCCGCCGATCTCCTCGCGCATGATGCCGGGATTGGACGCGCCGGGAATATAGCGCCCGGCAACCTTGCCGCGGCGATCGACATGCGCGCCGCCGAGCGCGATGAGCGTGGGTTTCGTCATCGCCGACCCTCCGCTGCTCTCCGCGCGGCGATTGCCGCGCTGCCGGAACCGCGCGCTGTACAGTCCACAAGCGATGGCAACGATGAACGAAAAAAGAACATGATTTTATTTTCTATGTGAAATCAAGAGCATGAGACCTCTTGCATAATAGGAACAAAAAGAGTACAAAAACTTTGGGACATCGCCATGTCCAGCCTTCATTGACGCTCAAGGGGTGTATATCATGGCTCAGAATACATTGCGGCTTGTTGAGGACGATTCGGTGGATAAATCAAAGGCTCTGGACGCGGCACTTTCCCAGATCGAGCGGGCCTTCGGCAAGGGCTCGATCATGCGGCTCGGCCAGAACGACCAGGTGGTGGAGATCGAGACCATCCCGACGGGATCGCTCGGTCTCGACATTGCGCTCGGCGTGGGCGGATTGCCACGGGGCCGCATCATCGAGATTTACGGGCCTGAAAGCTCGGGCAAGACGACGCTTGCGCTGCATACGGTAGCGGAATCGCAGAAGCGGGGCGGCATCTGCGCCTTCGTCGATGCGGAACATGCGCTCGACCCGGTCTATGCCCGCAAGCTCGGCGTCGATCTCGAGAACCTGCTGATATCGCAGCCCGACACGGGCGAGCAAGCGCTCGAGATCTGCGACACGCTGGTGCGTTCGGGTGCTATCGACGTCCTTGTCGTCGATTCGGTGGCGGCGCTGACGCCGCGCGCGGAAATCGAGGGCGAGATGGGCGATTCGCTGCCCGGCTTGCAGGCGAGGCTGATGAGCCAGGCGCTCAGGAAGCTCACAGCCTCCATCTCGCGCTCCAACACAATGGTTATCTTCATCAACCAGATCCGCATGAAGATCGGCGTCATGTTCGGATCTCCGGAGACGACGACGGGCGGCAACGCGCTGAAATTCTATGCCTCCGTCCGCCTCGACATCCGCCGCATCGGCTCGGTCAAGGACCGCGACGAGGTGGTCGGCAACCAGACACGCGTCAAGGTCGTCAAGAACAAGCTCGCGCCGCCCTTCAAACAGGTCGAATTCGACATCATGTATGGCGAGGGCGTTTCCAAGACCGGGGAACTTATCGACCTCGGCGTCAAGGCGGGGGTCGTGGAAAAGTCCGGCGCGTGGTTTTCCTACAATTCCCAGCGCCTCGGGCAGGGGCGCGAGAACGCCAAGCTTTTCCTGCGCGACAATCCCGAGACGGCGCAGGAGATCGAGCTGGCGTTGCGCCAGAATGCCGGGCTGATCGCCGAGCGTTTCCTGGAGAATGGCGGGCCGGGCGATCTCGATGGCGCCGACGAAGTGGCGGGCATGTAGTCTGTCGTCCGCTTTTGCTGAAGTCCGAATTCAAGACCGCCGGCTTTCCGCCGACGGTTTCGTTTGGGAGCCGCAGCGCCCGTCATTCCTTGTTCGCAGCCCGTTCGCGTTTCTGGACAGGAAAAGAGGCTGACGCTACAAGGCCTGATCCATTTTCTGGCCGTTCCAGCGGCCCCTAAGGGTTTGAAGAGTATGAGCAGCGTCAACGAGATCAGGTCGACTTTTCTCGACTATTTTCGGAAGAACGGCCACCAGGTCGTTCCATCCAGCCCGCTTGTGCCGCGCAATGATCCGACGCTGATGTTCACCAATGCCGGCATGGTGCAGTTCAAGAACGTTTTCACCGGCCTCGAGCAGCGGCCTTATTCCCGCGCCACGACATCGCAGAAATGCGTCCGCGCCGGCGGCAAGCACAATGATCTCGACAATGTCGGCTATACGGCCAGGCACCATACCTTCTTCGAGATGCTCGGCAATTTCTCCTTCGGGGATTACTTCAAGGAGCTCGCCGTCGAACTTGCCTGGCGCCTGCTGACCAGGGAATTCGGCCTGCCGAAGGAGCGCCTCACGGTCACGGTCTATCACACCGACGATGTCGCGGCGAATCTCTGGAAGAAGGTCGCCGGCCTGCCGGACGAGCGCATCATCCGCATCGCGACGAGCGATAATTTCTGGGCCATGGGCGACACCGGCCCCTGCGGGCCCTGTTCCGAGATATTCTATGACCATGGTCCGGAAGTCCCGGGCGGCCCTCCCGGAAGCGCCGACGAGGATGGCGACCGCTTCATCGAGATATGGAATCTCGTCTTCATGCAGTTCGAGCAGGTGTCGAAGGAAGAGCGCATCGATCTGCCGCGCCCCTCGATCGACACAGGCATGGGGCTGGAGCGCATCGCCGCCGTGCTCCAGGGCGTGCATGACAATTACGACATCGATCTCTTCCGGTCGCTTATAAAGGCGTCCGAGGAAGCGACCGGCGTCCTGGCGGAAGGGAAGAACCGCGCCAGCCATCGCGTTATCGCCGACCATCTGCGTGCGTCGAGCTTCCTGATCGCCGACGGCGTCCTGCCCTCCAATGAGGGCCGGGGTTATGTGCTGAGGCGGATCATGCGCCGCGCCATGCGCCATGCGCAGCTTCTCGGCGCGTCGGAGCCGCTGATGTGGCGGCTCGTGCCGGCGCTGGTGCGCGAGATGGGCCAGGCCTATCCGGAACTCGTCCGCGGCGAGCCGCTGATCACGGAGACGCTGAAGCTTGAGGAAACGCGCTTTCGCAAGACGCTAGCGCGCGGCCTTGGCCTGCTTTCGGACGCTACCGAAAACATGTCCAATGGCGATCGACTCGACGGCGAGACGGCATTCAAGCTCTACGATACTTATGGGTTCCCGCTCGACCTCACGCAGGATGCGCTGCGCCAGCGCGGCATCGATGTCGATCTGCAAGGCTTCGACGCGGCAATGGAGCGGCAGAAGGCGGAAGCGCGCGCGAGCTGGGCCGGCTCCGGCGAGGCGAAGACCGACGGCATTTGGTTCACCGTGCGTGACCGCGTCGGCCCGACCGAATTCCTCGGCTACGAGACGGAAAAGGCGGAAGGCGTCATCACGGCGCTCGTGAGGGACGGCGCGCTGGTGGATGAGGCCAGGGAGGGCGAAAGTGTCGGCATCGTTGTCAACCAGACGCCTTTCTATGGCGAGTCCGGCGGCCAGCTTGGCGATACCGGCATGATGTATGGCGATCACCTTGTCATCGAGATCACCGATACGCAGAAGCGCGGCGATGGCGTTTTCGTGCATGCCGGCGTGGTGAAGCAGGGCACGGCAGGGACCGGCCTCCCGGTCGAGATGCAGGTCGATCACGCCCGCCGCTCGAAGCTTCGCGCCAACCACTCGGCCACTCATCTTATCCATGAGGCGCTGCGCGAGGTGCTGGGCACGCATGTGGCGCAGAAGGGATCGCTCGTCGCGCCGGACAGGCTTCGCTTCGACATTTCGCACAACAAGCCGATTGCGGCGGACGAGCTCGAACAGGTCGAGGCCATGGCGAACGAGATCGTTGTCCAGAACGGCCCGGTGACAACCCGGCTGATGTCCGTGGACGACGCGCGCGCCGAGGGCGCGATGGCGTTGTTCGGCGAGAAATACGGCGATGAGGTGCGAGTGGTCTCCATGGGCACGGGCCTGCATGGTGAGAAAGCCAACCGGCCCTATTCGATCGAGCTTTGCGGCGGCACCCATGTCTCCGCTACCGGCGACATTGGCCTGGTGCGCATTGTTTCCGACAGCCCGGTCGCGGCCGGTGTTCGCCGCATTGAAGCATTGACCGGGGAAGCGGCGCGCAAATACCTCGATGAGCAGGACAAGCGTCTGAAGGCCGTTGCCTCGACGCTGAAGGTTGCGCCTTCCGACGTGGCGACGCGGATCGAGGCACTCATCGAAGAGCGCCGCAAGCTCGAGCGCGAACTTACCGAAGCGCGCAAGAAACTGGCGCTTGGCGGCGGCTCGGGAAGTACAGCCGCAGGCGGTTCGGAAGCCGTGAGCGTCGGCGGCACCAAATTCCTCGGGCGCGTCGTCGAAGGAGTGGCGCCGCGCGACCTGAAGTCGCTTGCCGACGAAGGCAAGAAATCGCTCGGCTCGGGCGTTGTCGCCTTTGTCGGCGTCGGAGAAGATGGAAAGGCGAGCGTCGTCGTCGGCGTCACTGACGATCTGATGGGGAAATTCTCCGCCATCGATCTCGTCCGCAAGGCGTCCGCCGCGCTTGGCGGACAGGGCGGCGGCGGCAGGCCGGACATGGCGCAGGCCGGCGGCCCCGACGGCGCCAAAGCCGATGCCGCCATCAATGCGGTTTCCGCCGCGCTCGCCGAAGCGGCCTAACCCGCAATCGGAGAGACAGAGCGCATTCTCTTTCCTGCACTCCGCTCTTCCCGCCGTCACGGTGCAGATGCAAAAAAGGCGAGGACGTTCCGAACGCCCCCGCCTGTGATTCGTCTGAAACCTAAGGGTTTATTGTCAGGCCATCGCCTTCTGCAAATTTTCGTCTACCTTGTCGAGGAAGCCGGTGGTGGAGAGCCAAGGCTGGTCGGGTCCGATCAGGAGCGCCAGATCCTTGGTCATCGAGCCGCTTTCGACGGTGGCGACGCAGACCTTTTCAAGCTTGTCGGCGAAGTTCTTGAGACTTTCGTTGCCGTCGAGCTTGGCGCGATGCGCCAGGCCGCGCGTCCAGGCGAAGATCGAGGCGATCGAATTGGTCGAGGTTTCCTCGCCCTTCTGGTGCTGGCGGTAGTGCCGCGTCACGGTGCCGTGGGCGGCTTCCGCCTCGACCGTCTTCCCGTCCGGCGTCATCAGCACCGACGTCATCAGGCCGAGCGAGCCGAAGCCCTGCGCCACGGTGTCGGACTGTACGTCGCCATCATAGTTCTTGCAGGCCCAGATATAGCCGCCCGACCATTTCAGGCTGGAAGCGACCATGTCGTCGATCAGACGATGCTCGTACCAGAGCTTGCGCGCCTTGAACTCCGCCTCGAATTCCTTCTCGTAGACTTCCTGGAAGATGTCCTTGAAGCGGCCGTCATAGACCTTGAGGATGGTGTTCTTGGTCGAGAGATAGACCGGATAATTGCGTAGAAGGCCGTAATTCAGCGACGCGCGGGCGAAATCGCGGATGGAATCGTCGAGATTATACATCGCCATCGCCACGCCCGATCCCGGCGCGTCGAAGACCTCATGCTCGATCACCTCGCCGTCCTCGCCGACAAACTTGATCGACAGCTTGCCTTTGCCCGGATAGCGGAAATCGGTGGCGCGATATTGGTCGCCAAATGCGTGGCGGCCGATGACGATCGGCTTGGTCCAGCCGGGCACGAGGCGCGGCACGTTGCGGCAGATGATCGGCTCGCGGAAAATCACGCCGCCGAGGATATTGCGGATCGTGCCGTTCGGCGACTTCCACATCTTCTTGAGATTGAATTCCTTGACGCGCGCTTCGTCGGGGGTGATCGTCGCGCATTTGACGCCGACGCCATATTTCTTGATAGCTTCCGCCGCATCCACCGTCACCTGGTCATTGGTTGCGTCGCGATGCTCGACGCCGAGGTCGTAATAATCGAGATCAATGTCGAGATAGGGATGGATCAGCTTGTCCTTGATGAGCTGCCAGATAATGCGGGTCATCTCGTCGCCGTCGAGTTCGACGACAGGATTTGCGACTTTGATCTTGGCCATGGCAGTCTCCAGGAAATCTGTTGGGAGGGTCGTTCGCGCCCCTATAGCACCCGCAGCCCCGCGCGCAAACGGAAACGGGCTGTGCCGGCGAGAAAGCCTTGCCGCTTTTCCTGGAAGGCGATCAGCCTTTGGCGGGAAGCGCGCCGACGAAAGCCAACGCAAGCCCGATCCATTTTTGAAGCGCGGCATCGTCAAGCCGGTCGGCTGCGACAACGATATAGTCTTTCATCTTCCGGCCCCGCATCACCATGTGCTCGACGCCTGGCTCGGTCACGGCCCGCTCCGCCTCTTTTCCTCCGATGCGGGCAAGCAGGCTGGCATCTCTCCGCGCGGCGACGGTCATATTTCCGTCCAGCATGAAGCACATGCCGCCGAACATGGGTTTCTCTTCGGCATTCCTCTGCTCAGCGAGAATGGAACGGATGCGCTGGGCAAGCTCGGTGTTCATGGCGGAACCGCTCGCTGAGGCTTCATTTTCGCCCGGGAATATGGCAGGGACGCACAAAACAGGCAAACATCCCGATAAAATGACTGGCGCCGATCAAGACCGCATCCTCATGACCGAAGGGCCGGCGATCATCCTCGTCGAGCCGCAACTTGGCGAGAATATCGGCATGGTCGCACGGGCCATGGCGAATTTTGGCCTTTCCGAACTGCGGCTGGTCAATCCGCGCGACGGCTGGCCCAATGAAAAGGCGAGGGCGGCGGCGAGCCGCGCCGACCACGTCATCGACAATGTAACGGTCTTTGACGACTTGGCGTCCGCGATCGCCGATCTCAATTTCGTCTTCGCCACGACGGCTCGCGCCCGCGACAATTTCAAGCCGGTGCGAGGACCGGTCGAAGCTGGCAGGGCGCTTCGGGCTCGCTTCACGACAGGCCAGAAAACGGGCATCCTTTTCGGCCGCGAGCGCTTCGGGCTCGACAATGAGGAGGTCGGGCTCGCCGACGAGATCGTAACCTTTCCGGTCAATCCGGCTTTCGCCTCGCTTAACATCGCCCAGGCCGTCCTGCTCATGGCCTATGAATGGATGAAGTCTGGCCTGGAAAGCGAGACGCAGACTGCTTTTTCCGGTCCCGAGATGCGGCCGGCCGAAAAGGCGGACCTGATCGGGCTTTTCAACCATCTGGAGGAAGCGCTTGAGGCGCGGGGCTATTTCCGCCCAGCCGCCAAAAAGCCGAAGATGGTCGACAATCTTCGCGCCGTCCTGACAAGGCCGGGTTTTGCCGAGGCCGAGATTAAGGTCCTGCGCGGCGTCGTCGCCTCGCTCGACTATTTCTCGCCGAAGGAGCCGCGCGGCACGGGCTATCCCGAGCGCAAGGCGAGGGCGGATGACGAACATGGCGGACGGCAGCGCAAACCAGGATCGAGAAGCGGATCGAACGAATGAATGACGCGCCGATCCTGGTTTTCGATTCCGGCGTCGGCGGCCTCACCGTGTTGCGCGAGGCACGCGTGCTGATGCCCGACCGGCGTTTCATCTATGCCGCGGACGATGCCGCTTTTCCTTACGGTGCGTGGGAAGAGCCGGCGCTCAGGCAGCACATCATCGGCGTTTTCGGCGGACTGCTCGAACGCTTTCGCCCGGCGCTATCGATCATCGCCTGCAACACGGCTTCGACGCTGGTGATCGACACGCTTCGCCAGGTCTTTTCGGGTGAAACATTTGTTGGCACTGTACCGGCAATAAAGCCGGCGGCGGAGCGTACCCGATCTGGTCTTGTCTCGGTGCTGGCGACGCCCGGCACGGTGAAGCGGCAATATACGCGGGACCTCATCCACCAATGGGCGACGAAATGCCATGTCCGCCTCGTCGGCTCGGACCGGCTCGCGGCGCTGGCGGAAACCTATATGCGCGACGGCTTCGTCGATGAGGAAGCCGTTCGAGCCGAAATCGCGCCTTGTTTCGTCGAACTGGAAGGACGGCGGACGGATATCGTCGTGCTCGCCTGCACACATTACCCCTTTCTCGCCAACCGGATGCGCAAGACCGCTCCCTGGCCGGTGGATTGGATCGATCCGGCCGAGGCCATCGCCCGGCGGGCGCTGTCGCTCCTGCCGCCCATGGTACGGGCGGCGCCGTCGCGAGAGGACGATCTTGCGCTTTTCACTTCCGGCAAGGCGGATTTCGCCACCCGACGCCTGATGCGCGGTTTCGGCCTCACGCCTCTTTGAGCCTGGAACAGAGCGTCGTGGCATGCGTTCCTTCTTGCGAACGGAGCAAGGAGAAAGCCGATGCCTGCGAAATCGAAAGCTCAACAAAAGGCGGCAGGCGCCGCTCTTTCGGCCAAGCGTGGCGACACCAAGAAAAGCGAGCTGAAAGGCGCGTCGAAGGAAATGTACGAATCCATGAGCGAAAAGCAGCTCGAGGATTTTGCTTCGACCAAGCGTAAGGGCAAACCCGAACACGTCAGTAAAGATTGACCTCGCATGAATCGGAATGCGCCCGGCGATCCGGCGCCCTAAGCTGCGTCCACAACACAGGGGATCGTAGGATGGACGTGGAAAGCTGGGTGTCTTTGCTTGAATGGGACCGCATCGCCGAGGAACTGAACGCCAATGGGATCGCCCTGACGGGACCTCTGCTCACAGAGCAGCAATGCCGGGAATTACGCGCATCCTATCCGGAGGACCGGCTGTTCCGCAGCCATATCGTCATGGCGCGGCACGGCTTCGGCCAGGGAGAGTACAAATATTTCGCCCGTCCGTTGCCGAAAACAGTCGAGATGCTGCGGCGCGCGTTCTACCCACGGCTTGCGCCGACAGCGAATGAATGGCATGGCCGCATGGGCGTGGACGCGCGCTTTCCCGACGATTTCGATGAATTCCTCGAATTATGCCATCGCGACGGCCAGCAACGCCCGACCCCGCTTCTGCTGAAATACGGCCCGGGCGACTACAACTGCCTGCATCAGGACATCTACGGGAAACATGTCTTTCCGATGCAGCTTGTGGTCCTGCTCAGCGACGCAGGAAAGGATTTCACCGGCGGCGAGTTCGTAATGACCGAGCAGCGGCCGCGCATGCAGTCGCGAGTGGAAGTCGCGCCGCTCAAGTTGGGCGAGGGCGCGCTCTTCGCCGTCTGCGACCGACCGCGCCAGGGCAGTCGCGGCGATTACCGCGTTAAGATGCGCCATGGCGTCAGCCGGATACGATCGGGAGAGCGTTACACGCTCGGCGTGATCTTCCACGACGCCGTTTGAGCATCGCAATTTATGTTCGGCCCATTGCTTTTGCGGCGCTGGCATCTTGCGACGCTGTCGGAGCATGGTATGGAGCCGCCGCGCTGCCGTCTTGGCAATGAGTCCAGGCCGCAGCGGGAGCATCATGCCGACCGACACGACCGCTGTGGATCGAAGCATTCGGACGCCTGGCCTTATACCGGGAGAGAAGCCGCAACTCTTCGAGTTGCGCATGTCGGTCCTCTATATGGCGGTGTTCATACCGAGCAGCCTTATCACGCCTTATCTTCCGCTGTGGCTTGGCGAATCGGGATTTCTCGCCAGTGAAATCGGGGCGTTGCTGGCGATCCCCATGTTCGCGCGCGTTATCGCCGGCCCCACCATCTCCGCTCTGGCGGATCGCGCTTCGGATCGGGCGCCGGTTCTTATCGGCCTGGCAATTTTGGCGACTTGCGCTGCCGTCGGTTATCTATTCACGCCGGGCTACGCCCTGGTGATGCTGGTCTCGATCATCTATGCCGTCTTCTGGGGGCCGCTGACGCCGCTTTGCGATTCGCTTGCCCTTTCGGGCGTTCGCCGCTTCAACTCAGACTACGCGAAGATGCGCATATGGGGTTCCGTAGCCTATTTCATCATGAATGTGGTGGGCGGCTGGGCCATCGGGCGGGCCGGCGCGGACGCCTTTCCGTGGATGCTCATCGCCGGCTCCGCCTGCATCGTCGTGACGGCCTGGCTGCTGGCGCCGCGAATCGGTGCGCCGCTGCGGCCGGCGCTGCAGCCGGTGGAAGCACTGCCGCGGGCGGCGCCGGTTTTCGGGAGCCTTTATTTCATCCTCTTCCTCTCGGCATCGGCGCTCTTCCAGGCAAGCCATGCGGT
>JBQCEL010000140.1:0-4121 GCA_051960255.1 Rhizobiaceae bacterium | reverse complement strand
TCGTCTTCACCTTCGCGACGGCGTCCTCGACACTTTCCGCCGTCTCGACATCGAAGCCCCGCCCTTCCATGGCGCGGGCCAGCCGCGTCAGAAAAGGCCTGTCGTCATCCACGATCAAAAGGGAGTGGTCTTTTCCGGGAACCAGGTCGCCCAATGTGCCTTCGTCCATCATTGCATTGTCCTGCAGCATCGTTTCCATCCAAGCCCGTTTTCATTCATTTGCGTCTAATATAGTGACGTTTTAGCGATTTCAGCCTTCCATGAAGGCGTTGCGCGGCCATTTGATTGTAATGGTGGCGCCAACGCCCGGTTCTGAGGCATTGGCGAAAGTAATGTCGGCGCCCGAGCGCTCCAGAAGAGTTTTGGCGATGAAGAGACCGAGCCCCAGCCCGCCCCCCTCCTCGGAAGAAGGACGCGTCGTCATATAGGGTTCGCCGATACGGTCCACGACTTCCAGCGGAAAACCCGGCCCGTCGTCACGCAGTTCGATCGTGACGAAGTGCTCGTCCCAGCGCCAGCGGATCGTTACGGTGGAGCGCGCGAAATCGACCGCGTTCTCGACCAGATTGCCAAGACCGTAGATGACGCCGGGATTGCGGCGCGAGACCGGCTCGGACCCGCTTTGCGGCCCGGGCTCCAGCTTGATGGCGATGCCGAAATCGCGATGCGGCGCGCTCACCTCCTCGATCAAGGAGGTCAGCGGCAGGCGCGCCATGTGCACCTCGCTTTCGGAAGAGAGGCTAGTCAGCCGCTTCAGGATTTCCCGGCAGCGTTCGCTCTGGGTCCGAAGCAGAGTGACGTCTTCGCTGAAACGCGGATCCTCGCCCAGCGTGCGCTGCATCTCCTTGGCGACCAGCGCGATCGTCGCAAGCGGCGTGCCCAGCTCGTGGGCGGCCGCAGCGGCCAGCCCGTCAAGGGCGGAGAGATGCTGCTCGCGCTGCAGGACGAGTTCCGTTTCGGAAAGCGCGGTGGCGAGCAATCGCGCTTCCTGCGCGACGCGCCAGGCAAAGATGCCGGTGAAGGCGATGCTCGACACGAGCGCGATCCACACCCCGAAGACGTAAAGGAAGGGCAGCGGCAGGTCCATTCCCGTGCCCCAGGGCAAGGGCAGATGAAAGAAGGAGAGCAGCGTTACGGCGGCGACGACGATGGCGCCGAGCATTGTCGTGAGCGTCAGCGGCAGCGATGTGGCGGAGATCACCACCGGCACCGTCATCAAGAGCGAGAACGGGTTCGTCAGGCCGCCAGTCATGTAGAGCAGACCGGCGAGTTGCAGGGCGTCGAAAAGAAGGATGGCGAAGGAAGCGTTCGGCGGAAGCCTATGGGTCGCCGGATGACGGAAACCGAGGAAAAGGTTGAGCCATGCCGACAGCGCGATCAGCACGAAGCAGGGGCTAACCGGCAGTGGAAATTTCAGGGAATAAGCGACGAATATTACCGCCGCGCTCTGGCCCACGATCGCCATCCAGCGCAGGCGGATGAGTGTATTCAACCTGAGCAGACGGGCCTGCATCGGATCGGGGATATGGGTCGCGATGGCCATGTTCTTATATGCGCCAGGCATCCGTGAACGCCAAGCCGCAAACCGTTGCGCGTTTTCATCCATTTCCTGTGCTGTCATGATCCTGCTCATTTGCGCGGCTTGGCGCGGCTGGTCGGCTGCGCCTCTAGGGGGTTTTCCGGCCATGGATGCTTGGGGTAGCGGCCGCGCATGGCGGCGCGCACCTCGCCCCACGAGCCACGCCAGAATCCCGGCAGATCGCGCGTCGTCTGGATGGGGCGGTGGGCCGGCGAAAGAAGTTCGAGCGTCAGAGGCAGCTTTGCGTCGCCGATTGCCGGGTGACGGTCCATGCCGAAAAGCTCCTGGACGCGGATGGCGAGGACGGGCTCTTCGCCCTCATAGCGTATGGGAACATGACTGCCCGAAGGCGCAGCGAAATGCGTCGGCGCCAGCCGGTCCAATTGCCTTTGCAGCGCATGGGGAATGCGTGAATGAAGCGCTTTCTCCACCTGTTCCGCGGATATATTTGCCAGGGACGCCTCTCCCGTCAGGAAAGGCAGAAGCCATTCGTCCAAATCGGCCAGAAGCGCTTCGTCGGAAACGTCAGGCCATGGTTCTCCGAGCACGGCATGCAACCATGCGAGACGCTGCCTCAGCTTTTCCGCCGTTTCCTCCCAGGGCAAAAGATCGAGCCCGCGCTCGCGGAGAAACTCGATGATGGCCTTGTCCGCCTCTCCGCCGGACGGCGGAGGAAGGGGCTTTTCGGAAAGAACAAGCGCACCGAGTCGCAGGACTTCGCGGCGTCGCAGCGCCTTTTTCTCCGGGTCGAAGCCGACCTCCGTCCGGCGCTCGATCCGTTTCGCCAGAACCTGCCGGATTTCGGCTTCGCTAACGGAAGCCGCCGAGGCGATGCGGGCATTTTGGGCGCTGCCGCGCAAATCGGCGACGACAAGGAATTTCTCTCTCGCCAGAGCATCCGTTTCGTCCAGAACTGCGCCGCTGCCATGGGCGAGGAGATAGCGGCCCGGTGCGCCGCGCGCCATCGCCACCCGGTCCGGCCACGCATGGAGCAGAAGTTCGCCGACTGATGAGTGCGCGTCGGTCTTCGCTTGCTGGCCGCTCATGCGCGCCAGCCCGCCCGCGAGCTTGCGGGCGGCTACGGCACGGGCGGAGCGGTCATTCCGAAAGCGCGAAAGCCGGGTTTCCAGATCGACCGCATCGCCCCCCAGGCCGCGCTCCGTCAGTAGGATGGCCAGTTCCGCCGCCTCCGGCGCGCTTCCTTTGCGCGCTCCTTCCACGACCATATGCGCCAAGCGGGCCGGCAGGGCCAAGCGGCGCATGGCAAGCCCTGCCTCGGTGATGCGGCCGTCCTCGTCGATCGCATCGAGCGAGCGGAGAAGCTGCCGCGCCTCGGCCAAGCCCGGCTCCGGCGGCGGATCGAGGAACGCAAGGCCGGACGGGTCCGTCACCCCGAAGGCCGCGCAATCGAGTACGAGCCCGGAGAGATCGGCCTCGATAATTTCCGGCGGGCTGAAGGGTAAAAGCGCGTTCGTCTGTTCGGCGCGCCACAGCCTGACCGCCACGCCGGGCTCGGTTCGCCCTGCCCGGCCGGCGCGCTGGTCCGCCGAAGCGCGCGAGACGCGCACCGTTTCGAGGCGCGTCAGTCCGCTCGAAGGCTCGTATCGCGGCTGCCTGGCCAAGCCGCTGTCGATGACGATCCGGACGCCATCTATGGTGATCGACGTCTCGGCGATCGAGGTCGCAAGAACCACCTTGCGCCGCGCTGGCGACGACGGCCTGATCGCCAAATCCTGAGCCTTTCCGTCGAGCGCGCCGTAGAGCGGGACGATATCGACGTGATCCGGCAGCGAACCGTTCAACATTTCCGTCGTTCGGAGGATTTCGCGCTGGCCCGGCAGAAAAGCGAGGATGCCCCCTTCCTCCGCCGCAAGCGCGCGCCGCACCGCGCCCGCGATCGCTTGTTCGACCGGCTGCCCTGGCGACCGCTCTTCATAACGAATGGTAATAGGAAAGCTGCGGCCGGAACTTTCGATGATGGGAGCATTGTCAAGCAAGGCAGCGACGCGCGCGCCGTCGAGCGTGGCCGACATGACGAGCAGCCTGAGATCCGGGCGTATGGCGTTCCGAACATCGAGGGCAAGCGCCAGGCCGAAATCAGCGTCGAGCGAGCGCTCGTGGAATTCGTCGAAAATAATGGCCGAAATCCCCTGAAGTTCGGGATCGTCCAGAATCATCCGGGCGAGGATGCCCTCCGTCGCCACAAGGACGCGCGTCCGGTCGGAGACACGGCTTTCCATGCGCATGGCATAGCCCACCGTGCCGCCCGGCTCCTCGTCGAGGAGGCTCGCCATCCGGCGGGCGGCGGCGCGGGCGGCAAGGCGCCGCGGTTCAAGAAGAACGATCCGGTCCTTCCCGATCCAACCGCTCTCCAGAAGCGCCAAGGGCACGAGCGTTGTTTTGCCGGCGCCCGGGGGAGCGACGAGCACGGCGCTGCCCTGGTCCCCGAGTGCGGCGCTCAGTTCGGGCAGGACGGCATTGACGGGAAGTTCGGTCGACGGGGACATTCTGTTTACGGTCGGATAGCAGGCGTGTCGGCAGT